>NZ_JBCGCS010000030.1:0-64026 GCF_038594925.1 Achromobacter sp. JD-1
GAACGCATAGAAACCCTGCTGGAGCAGTATGGAGATCGCTGTACGCAGGTGCTGTTGGTGACGCACTCAATGGGCGGTCTGATTGCCCGGATGTGCGCGACCCTGCCCGGCATGGAGACCGCAATCTGCGGAATTATCCACGGCGTCATGCCGACCAACGGCGCCCCTGTGGCCTACAGGCGGTGCAAAGTTGGCATGCAAGATGAGGACTACGGAACCTCGCTTGTAATCGGCGGCAGCGGGCAGGAAGTGACGGCGGTTTTTGCTCAGTCGCCAGGTGCGTTGCAATTGCTGCCGACGCGGCGCTATGCGCCGGGATGGCTGAAGCTCTTGCGCGAAGAACAATCGCGCACCGTTCCAGCCATGCCGGCGGTTCCGTCCCCTTCGCAATGCCCGTATGAAACCATCTATCTGGAAAGAGACAGGTGGTGGGGTCTGGTCAAGGAAGAATGGCTGGCGCCGAAAGGCGGGACGACCATCGAATGGACCCATTACACGCGTGCCATTGGATTTGCTAAAGAGTTCCACGAAGAGTTGGGCACTTACTACCATCCAAATACCTACGTCTTCTACGGGTCGGATACCAAATTCGCCAGCTTCGAATCGATCCGATGGACGATACGCCCGGGGTTGCGCCCAGCACGCGCCACACAGCCACCTATCCCGATCGAAGCCCTTCTTGAAGCCCGAAACTCGGACATTCAGCACAATGGCCGCACGCCGCTTTATGCAAGAGGACAAAGCCGCGTGGCTTCTCCCTCGCTACGGTATGTCGACGCCACTTCCCCGCCGGAAAAATTGCAATACAGCGATTGGGAGCTGCACTGCGACATGCAGGACGGCATTGGGGACGGCACGGTCCCCATCAGTTCAGGCCGCGCACCGCTTGATCAGGCCAAGCGCGGCCAAGTGAAAGAACAACTCGAAATGCAGGGGTTCAAACATGAAGGCCCATTCCGAAATGAATTGGTCCAGCAGATCACGTTGCAGTGGATCCTGAAACTAGCGGCCCAGGCGAGGAAGTCATCATGAAAACCCGCGTCGTTGCCGCCGCAATTGCGCTTGCGGCCCTCGTAGCCGGCAGCATCCTGCTCCTACAACACAAGGACACCCCCGTGACCAACGCAACCACAGACATCCGCACCTGGGCATTCGGCCGACACTTGATTGATTTGCCTTCGAACTGGTTTTACAGCACAGGCAGCTACGTCACGTTGTATTACGGATTGGATACCGATTTCAAAACCGTCGAAGTCAGGGTGTTAGGGATGGAAGTCTCCCCCGAACGCTTTGCGGACGCGGTGAACGACAGATCATCCCAGATTAAAAACGTCGATCATGATTCAGGTGGCTCGATGATGGTGGCCCAAATCAAGTTGAGCGAAACGAAAACGTTGCTACGTTTCTTTCATAGTCCCGAACTGAGGAATTACCACACCCATGAAATCCACCTTCTCGTGGACGACGTCTATGTCCTGATCAAGGCTGATTCATTCGAGAACGTCATCGCGCCAGTCGAAGCCCGCATCCAAACCCTGGCCAAGACCATCTCGAAGATCGACGACCCGCAGAGTGCCGGACCAGGCTTTGGGCTCGGTCCCGTCATCATCCGCGAACATCACGATCAGGAAATCGGCATGCTGGAGTTCTATGTAGACGGCTCCAACATTGAACTGGAAGCCCGAATTACCGCCCTGCAGCCAGACTCATCCACCGGCCTTCAAGCACGCGCCAAGAAACAGCTATCCGGTATCTGGCATAACAGGTTGCGCGCGGGAAAGCTGACCCTTGCCGCCATGCAAGCGGAACAGTTTGCGTTCGGATACACGGACACCGACCATCATGCCTTCCTCTTTTTGGCGGAAAGCTACCGGGACACGCCGGGATTTACCCAGCCGTCCATTCACTTGACCATGAGTGGCGGCGGCGCGCTTATGCAGACCGTTCCCGACGAAGTCAAACTGGACCTCGTCCGCTGGTCCCTGCCCCGCTTCGTCCCCGACAAACACGCCATTCCCCCCTGGAAACGTCCACCCGCGCCGCCCCGCGTGAACGCGGCCCTGTCCGATAGGGAAGCCGGCAAGATCTGGGACGCCATGTTGGCGTCAATACGCCTGCGTTACCGAGCCGTCGCGCCCAAACCGCCATCGGTGTTCGATCAGGTCGGCAACCCGGAGAAGGCAGCTGCCGACAAGAAGGCGCTGGACGATTTTCTCAGCACCGATGAAAACGGAATGCCCTGGACGCCGCCGGAATCTGGAATTGAGTGACGCCATGACGCCATGCTCGGCCATCCCGGCTTATGCGGTCGTCTGATTGCGATAGGCTCAAGGACACTTGAATAGTGTGGCCGCGCTAGTGGTTTTCCCTGAAATCCGTTAATTAGGCGGCCCAGCCCGTTCACAAGCCGCACGCGCTCCGGTACATTTCGTCCAGTGGCCTGACCACTGGACCATCAGGCATCTCAACAAAATCCAGCCACGCTTACGCCCACGCAAGACACCACCACCCCAAACCTATTACGCTCAGCGTCCCGAACACTTCAACCCGCCACACGATGACTTCCCTACAGGCCGTAGCCTCAACCCGCCTTTACCGCATGATTGCCGACCAGATCGCCGCGCGCATCAAGGCGGGCGACTTTCCCGCTGGGGGCCGCCTGCCCGCCGAGCGCGAGCTGGCCGAGCAATTGCAAGTCAGCCGGGCGTCGGTACGGGAAGCCTTGATCGCCCTGGAAATCGAGGGCTATGTGGATGTGCGCGTGGGCACGGGCGTGTTTGTGTGCCAGCCGCGTGAAGATGGCCAGTATCAAGACCCGGCGCCGACCGCCGCCGCCGACAGCGTCGAAGCCACCGACATCGGCCCCTTCGACCTCTTGGAAACGCGCTTGCTGATCGAACCGGAATGCGCCGCCCTGGCCGCGCAAAAGGCCTCGCCCGCGCAAATTGCCGCCATCCGCGCCGCGCACGACGGCATGTCGCTGACCGAATCGCCCAGCGTGCATGACCGCGCCTTTCACAGCGCCATCGGCGCCGCTTGCGGCAACGCCGCCCTGGCCGCCGCCATTTCGCACATCTGGCACCTAAGCACTTTGAGCCCGGTGTTCCATCGCCTGGAAGAACACTTCGTGACCACCAAGGTGTGGATCGAAGCCCAGAAAGAACACGAACGCATCCTCGCGGCCATTGTCGACCGCGATCCCATCCGCGCGCGCCACGCCATGCACGACCACCTGGTCGGCATCCTGGCGCGCTTGCGGGAAGACTTCGGCAACGTTGGGATCCGATGATTTGACGAACTTCTAATCCGCCACGCCTGAGACGCATCAGGCCCCTTCCCTGACCGACCGTGCATGCACCGCCGGCGCAATATGCGCCGCCCGCGGCAAGGGGAGCGGCTTGCCTGTCGATAGGAAAAAAGCGCAACCAACGCAGCACCGCAAGACCGCAGCACAGCACCCCGTAGGCCCCACACATAAAACATATCAAGGTGAAAACATGCAGCTAACCCGTACCGTGAAGTTCGTGAGCGCGGCGCTACTGGCGCTGGGCGCCCATGCCGCCCAGGCCAACAAGGCCGACAATTCCCTCAACATTGCGTTTGACGCCGCGCCCGCCACGCTGGACGCCTACAAGGAATCGGACCGTCCCGGCCTGGCGCTCGCGCGCATGGTCTTCTCGGGTCTGCTGCAAAAGAACCAGGACACGGGCGAGTTCGGCCCGGCCATCGCCACGGGCTACAAGTTCGTGGACGACACCACCATCGAACTTCCCATCCGCCGCGACGTGAAGTTCCACGACGGGTCGTTGTTGACCATCGACGACGTGCTCTACACGCTGAACCTGGTGTCGTCGGACGCGTTCAAGGCGCGCTTCCAGAACCAGGTGGCCTGGATTGCGAAGGCGGAAAAGGTCGGTGACGACACCGTGCGCATCAAGATGAAGACGCCCTACCCGCTGGCGCTGGAAATGTTGTCGGAAAACCTGCCGATCTATCCGCGCAAGTATTACGAGGCGAATCAGTCGGACATGGGCGCCAAGCCCATCGGCACGGGCCCGTATCGCCTGACCGACAGCCAGCCCGGCAGCCGCTATGTGTACGAACGCTTTGACGATTACTTCGGCCCGAAGCCCGCCGTGCAAAAGCTGGTGGTGCGCGTGCTGCCTGATGCCAACACCCAATACGCCGAGCTGCTGTCCGGCGGTCTGGACTGGATCTGGCGCGTGCCGCCCGATGTGGCCAAGCGCATGGAGAAAACGCCGTCGGTCACGGTGAAAAGCAGCAGCATCATGCGCATCAGCTATATCTCGCTGAACCCGCGTTTTGACGACGGCAAGTCGCCGCTGGCCAAGCAGGAAGTGCGCCAGGCCATCAACCACGCCATCGACCGCGAAGCCATCCGCAAAGCACTCGTGGGCGGTGCGTCCAAGGTGATCAACACGGCCTGCAACCCGGCGCAGTTCGGTTGCACGACAGACGTGCAGTCCTACAAGTTCGACCCGGCGCGCGCCAAGCAACTGCTGGCGCAAGCCGGCTACCCCAATGGCATCACGCTGGACCTGGTGATCTCGGCGCCGCCGCGCAGCATCCTGGACGCCGCGGCCGCCCAGATGGCGCAGGCCGGCATCAAGGTGAACCTGGTTGAACAGCAGTACGGCACCGCCATGACCAACTGGCGCGAGGGCAAGACCGCCATGCTGGCGTCCAACTGGGGTTCCTACGGCATTGCCGACGCGGCGCTGTCCACCAGCAACTTCTTCCGGGGCGGCCCGGATGACCAGGCGCGCAACCCGGAGGTCATCAAGCTTCTGGAAGCGGCCGACACGTCCGTCGACCGCGACCTGCGCGCCAAGAACTACGCGGCCGCGCTGAAGATCGTGGCCGACCAGGCGTACTGGGTGCCCTTGTGGAACCACTCGCTGAACGCCGTGCAGGCCAAGGGCCTGAATTTCTCGGTGGACGGCGACGAGTTCCCGCGCTTTTACAAGGCCTCCTGGAAATAAAGCTTGCGGCGCTTGCGCCCAGGCCTTGTTCCAAGCGTTGTGCCATTCCGGTCCGGGCGCGTGTAAGCCCCCGGCCGGAACGGCGCGCGCCGCTGCACGTCGACGCGCGCCGACGCAAGCCCATAAAGGTTGACCCATGATTGCATTCCTGTTTCGCCGTGTGCTGGTCGCCGCCCTGCTGGTGGTGTTCGTGTCGCTGATCAGTTTTTCGCTGGTGTTTGCGTCCGGCAACCCGGCCGCCCGTCTGGCTGGCGAAGGCAGCGCGGCGGATGCCGCCCGCCTGTCGGTACAGCACGGCTTTGACGACCCCATCCTGCTGCAATACGGCCGCTGGCTGACCGGCGTAGTGCGCGGCGATTTTGGCGACAGCCTGTATTTCAGCCGCCCCGTGGCCGAACTGCTCAGCCAGCATTTTCCCGCCACTGCCAAGCTGGGCCTGGCCGCCATGGCGTTTGCGCTGCTGCTTGCCATCCCCTTGGGCGTACTGGCCGGCATGCGCAAAGGCTCGCTGGCGGACCGCGCCACCATGTTGCTGTCGGCCTGCGCGCAAGCCATGCCGCCGTTCTGCCTGGCCTTCCTGTTGATCATCGTGTTCAGCGTGCGCAACCAATGGTTGCCTGCCTCGGGCTTTGACACCTGGAAGCACTACGTGATGCCGGTGGTGGCGCTGGGGCTTTTCGCCATGCCCGCCATGCTGCGCCTGATGAAATCCGAAATGGAAACCGTGCTGGCCACCGACTACATCCGCACCGCCCGCGCCATGGGCCTGGGCGGCCCCAGCGTGGTGCTGAAGTACGCGCTGCGCAATGCGCTGCGCCCGCTCGTGTCGCTGGCGGCGGCGCAGATGGGCACCTTGCTGGCGGGCTCCGTCGTCATTGAAACCGTCTTCGCCATCAACGGCGCGGGCCTGCTCGCCTGGACCTCGATCCTGCGCGGCGACTTTCCCACGATGCAGGCGCTGATCCTGATCTTTGCGCTGATCTACATCGTCCTGACTCTCGTCGCCGACCTGATCAACGGTTGGCTGGACCCCCGCGTGCGAGCCGCCTGATGAATACCGCTATCCCCTCCCCCCTGCCCGTCGCGCCGCGCGGCGACCGCCTGGCGCGCGCCGGCCAACGTGTGGGCCTTATCGTGCTGGCCCTGCTGGTGCTGGCCGGCTTGATCGGCCCCTGGCTGATTCCGCACGACCCGTATACGCAAGATCTGCTGGCCCGGCTGCAAGAGCCGGTGTGGGCCGAAGGCGGTGACTGGAATCACATCCTGGGCACCGACCAGTTGGGCCGCGACGTGCTGGCGCGCGCGCTGTACGGCGTGCGGGTGTCGGCCTTGATCGGCCTGTCCGTTGCACTGATGGGCGGCTTGATCGGCACCACCTTGGGTGTCGTCGCCGGCTACTTCGGCGGCGGCGTGGACCGCGCCGTGTCCTTCCTGATCACCGCGCGCCTGGCCTTGCCCATCATTCTGGTGGCGCTGGCCGTGGTGTCGGTGGTGGGCGCGTCGCTCACCGTGGTGGTGCTGGTGCTGGGCCTGCTGCTGTGGGAACGCTACGCGCTGGTTGCACGCACCATGGCCGCCGGGCTGCGCAACGCGGAATTCGTCACGGCCTCGCGCTTGCAAGGCTGCACGCATCTGCAAATCATCTGGCGCGACATCCTGCCGAACCTGGTGGGCAACCTGCTCATCATCGGCACCGTGGATGCGGCCATGGCCATCACGCTGGAAGCCTCGCTGTCGTTCCTGGGGCTGGGCGTGCCCGCGCCGATGCCGTCGCTGGGCCTGATGATTGCCGAGGGCAAGGAAAACATGCTGTTCCAGCCCTCGCTGGTGGTCATCCCCAGCATCGTGCTGTTCGTGCTGGTGCTGTGTGTGAACCGGGCGGGCGAAACGCTGCGCGCCATCCAGATGAAGAAAGGTTGACGCCATGACCGCCACTTCCCACTCCCTGCTGCGGGTTGAAAACCTGCACATCGACATCCATACCGCCACGCACACCAAGCACGTGGTGCGCGCGGTGGACTTCACGCTGGAACGCGGCAAGACGCTGTGCATCGTGGGCGAATCCGGCTGCGGCAAGTCGTTGACGGCGCTGGCGTTGCTGGACCTGCTGCCCGCCGCCGCGCGCCGCCGCATGACGCGGCTGGAGTTCGCCGGGCAGGACCTGTCCACGCTGAACGCGCGCCAGTTGGCGGAATTGCGTGGCGCACGCATCGCCATGATCTTCCAGGACCCGATGACGTCCTTGAACCCGGTGTTTCAGATAGGCACGCAGCTGATCGACGTGATGCGCCGTCACAAGCGCGTCAGCCGTCGCGAAGCCGCCGAGCGCGCCGAATACCTGCTGCGCCGCGTCGGCATCACCAACCCCGAAGAACGCATGCGCCAGTATCCGTTCGAACTATCGGGCGGATTGCGCCAGCGCGTGATGATCGCCATGGCGCTGATGTGCGGCCCCGAACTGCTGATTGCCGACGAACCCACCACCGCGCTGGACGTCACCGTGCAGGCCGAACTGCTGGACCTCTTGCGCGACATCCAGGCCGAGTTCGGTTTGGGCATGGTGTTCATCTCGCACGATATGGGCCTGGTGGCGCGCATTGCCGACCACGTCATCGTCATGTACGCCGGCGACATCGTGGAAGGCGGCACCGTGCAAGAGGTGCTGACCCGCCCCAGCCACCCCTACACCGCCATGCTCCTGAACTGCATACCCCAGCCGGGCCGCACCGCCCCGCGCACTGACCTGCCCACCATCGCGGGCGCGGTGCCGTCGCTGGACGTGGCCATCCGGGGCTGCGCCTTTCGTGAACGCTGCCCGGTGGCCGAAGCCCGTTGCGCGCAGCCGCTGGTGTCGCGCATGCAAGGCAGCCACCGTTGCCTGTGCGTGAAGCCAGGCGCGTTGCTGGCGACGAAGATTGCGGGAGTCTCGGCATGAACGACAAGCTGAAGTCCGCCAGCATCCGCCTGAACGCGCTGTCCTTCCAATACGGCCGCGCCGGCCTGTTCTCGCGCCGCCCCGCGCCGCGCATCCTGCATGACATCGACCTGCACGTACCCGCCGGCCAGACCATCGGCCTGGTGGGCGAATCCGGCAGCGGCAAGTCCACCATCGCCAAGCTCATGCTGGGCCTGTTGGCGCCCACCCAGGGCCAGGCGCTGCTGGACGGCCAGCCGCTGGCCGCGATGCCGGCGCGCGCCCGCGCCCGCCGCATCCAGATGGTGTTTCAGGACCCGTATTCGTCGCTGAACCCGCGCCGCACCATCAATGAAATCCTGACCGCGCCGCTGCGCGTGCATGGCATCGGCAATGCGGCGTCTCAGGCGGCATCGGTGCGCCGCATGATGGACGCCGTGGGTCTGGTGCCCGCCTTTGCCGCGCGATATCCGCGCGAACTGTCCGGCGGCCAACGCCAGCGCGTGGCGATTGCGCGCGCCCTGATGCTGGAGCCGCAACTGCTGATCTGCGACGAACCCACGTCCGCGCTGGACGTATCGGTGCAGGCGCAAATCTTGAACCTGCTGATGCAATTGCAGCGCGACCGTGGCCTGGGCTATCTGTTCATCAGCCATAACCTGGCGGTGGTGCAGCACATTGCCGATGACATCGTGGTGCTGCAAGGCGGCCGCATCGTCGAACGCGGCACGGCCGATCAGGTTTACTTTTCGCCCCAGCATCCTTACACCCGGCAATTGATCGGCGCGACGCTGGCTGTGCCCGACGCGCAGGAACTGGCCGCATGAGCGCCGCGCCGCATTACCTGCTGGTCGGCAACGACGAAAAAGTCACCTGGGACGACGGCCAGATTCGCTTCCTGGCGCCCGGCCGCGACACGCTCAGCATTTTCGACGCCGCCGCCAACCCGGCCGCGCCGATGCATGTGGCGACGCTGCCCCTGCCCAATTCGCTGTTCGGCCCGCCGGTCAACCTGGCGGTAACGCCGGACCAGCGGCTGGCGCTGATCGCCGATTCCATGGCATGGCCGGAACGCCCCGACGGTCAGGGATGGCAGCCCACGCCGGGCCGCGATCTATACGTGGTGGACCTGGCCGCCACGCCGCCCGCCATCGTGCAAACGCTGCAAGTGGGCCTGCAACCGTCCGGCCTGTCGATCAACCGTGCCGGAACCATGGCGCTGGTGGCGAACAAGGCGGGGAAGTCGGTATCGGTGCTGAGCATCAACGATGCCCGCGTCAACGTTGTCGCAGAAATCGACCTGGGCACGCCCGTTGTCGCCGTGTCGTTCTCGGCCGATGGCCGCCGCGCCTTCGCCGTCAAGACCGACACGCACCGGCTGGCCGTGCTGCACATCGACAACAGCGGGCCCGTGCCGCGCGTCACGCATGACCCCGCCGAAGACCTGACCACGGGCCTCGTGCCCTTCAACCTGGTGGTGTCGCCCGACGGCGCGCTGGCCTTGGTGGTGGACATGGGCAGCCCGACGGCCTCCGACGGCCATGCGGATTCCATCAGCGTGGTGGATCTTCAAAGCGCGCCGCCGCGCGTCATCGACCGCCTGATGGTGGAAGACGGCCCCGAGGGCATCGCCATCAGCCCCGATGGCCGCCATGCCGCAGTCGCCATCGTGCAGGGCTCGAACAACCCGTCATCTGAATGGTTTCACCACCCGCGCGGCCAGATCGTGCTGCTGCGCATTGAGGGCTTGCGCGTGACGCGCGCGGGCGCCATCGAGGTGGGCGCGCTACCCGAAGGCATCGCCTTCAGCCCCGACAGCCGCTATCTGTATGTCGGCAATTTTCTGGACGCAAGCTTGCAGGTGCTGGCCGTGGGAGACAACGGCCTGACCGATACCGGTACGTGTATCCCCCTGCCCGGCCACCCCGCATCCATGCGGGGGCAATCCTACTGAGCGGGGCCGCACCCCGCCGCCTGTTGAACCCACCCCACCTTCTCTTTTCGCATCTGGAGTACCCCCATGACCCACGCTCCCCAAACGTTTCGCGCCCTGATCGGTGGCGCGCTTGTCGCCATGGCCGGCTTTGCGCCGCTATCGGCCCATGCCATGGACATCAAGCTGGGCCACGTGCTGGCCCCCAACCATAGCTGGAACAAGGCCGCCGAAGGCTTTGCCGCCGAGGTCAAGGAAAAGACCGACGGCCGCGTCAACTTCGTGCTGTTCCCCAGCGGCCAGTTGGGCAATGAAAAGACCATGCTGGAAGGCTTGCAGATCGGCAGCCAGGGCGCGGCCATCATCGGTTCGGGCTCGTTGCAGCCGATTGAACCGAAGTTCGGCGTGGTGGAACTGCCCTACACCTGGTCGTCGTCGCAGCAGGCCTACAAGGCCTTTGACGGCGAGCTGGGCGCGGCGCTGGCCAAGCTGGCCGACAAGAAAAACCTGACCATCATTTCCTGGTGGGAAAACGGTTTCCGCCACGTGACCAACAACCGCGGCCCCGTTGCCAAGCCCGCCGACCTGGCCGGCCTGAAAACCCGCGTCACGCCCGACAAGATGCGCCTGGACACCTTCACCGCCCTGGGCGCCAACCCGGCCCCGCTGGCCTTTGGCGAGCTGTACTCGGCATTGCAGCAAAAGGTGTTTGACGCGCAAGAGAACCCGCTGTCCATCATCTACACCTCGTCGTTCTTCGAAGTGCAGAAGTACCTGTCGCTGACGGGCCACGTGTGGGGTCCGGCCAGCCTGATCATCTCCAAGCCCGTCTGGAACCGAATTTCGGCCGACGACAAGAAGGTGGTGCAGGCCGCCGCCGACAAGTGGCGCGACGCCCAGCGCAAGATGATCACCGACGGCGATCAGCAATTCGTGGCGCAGCTGAAAGAGAAAGGCATGCAGGTCAACGAGGTCGACAAGGCCGCCTTTGCCGCCGCCGTGCAACCCGTGTGGAAGACCTACTCGGTCACCTACGGCCCTGAGTTGATGGCGCTGGTGCAGAAGTACCGCGAGGCCAAGTAATGCTCAACCGACTGTCCGCCATTCTGTCGGGCATCAGCAAGGCCTTCGCCGCCCTGGCGGTGGCCTTGCTGGCGATCCTGATCTCTTACGTGGTGTTCTCGCGTTTCGTCACGCACACCACGCCGCATTGGGCCGAGGAATTGCCGCGCCTGGTGCTGGTGTGGTCGGCCTTCATTGGCGGCGTGGCGTGCAGCCATGACCGCTCTCATCTCATGGCCGGCCTGCTGCCCTTCATGGTGCGCAGCCCGCGCGTGCTGAACGTGGTTGAACGCGTCAACCAGGCGCTGGTCATCGTGGGGCTGGCGGTGTTGGGTTACGCCGGCTGGCAGTTGGCCGAACTGACCGGCGACCAGACGCTGCCCGCGCTGGATGTGTCCGCCGGCACGGTGTACCTGGCATTGCCGTTCGCGTGCGCCATCACCATCGTGGTTCATCTGGCGCAGCTATTCGCGCCCACCCCCGCCATGGCAAAGGAATAACAAGATGTCTTCGGGAGCTCTCTTCCTGATGGGCGTGTTCACGATCACGGTGCTGATCGACATGCCCATCGCATTCGGCCTGGTGCTGGCGTGCCTGGCCTACCTGGCCGTGTACGACGCCGCGCCCATGATGGTGGCCGCGCAGCAGTACGTGGTGGGGCTGGACAGCTTCACGCTGCTGGCCATTCCGCTGTTCATCCTGGCCGCGCAACTGATGAACGGCGCGGGCCTGACGCAGCGCATCGTGCGCTTGTGCGCCGCCATTGTCGGAGACATCAAGGGCGGCCTGGCGGTCGTGGCCGTACTGGCCTGCCTGATGTTTGGCGCGCTGTCCGGCTCGGGCGTGGCCGACGTGGTCGCCATCGGCAGCCTGCTGTTGCCCGCCATGGCGCGCAGCGGCTACGACAAGGGCTTTTCCTGCGCGCTGGTGGGCAGCGCGGGCGCCACGTCCACCATCATCCCGCCCAGCATCGTGCTGATCGTCTACGGCACCATCACCGATACGTCGGTGGGCAAGCTGTTCGTGGCCGGCATCGTGCCGGGAATTCTGCTGGGTTTCTCCTTGATTGGTGTTGCCATCTGGCAGTCGCGCAAGCACAACTGGGCGGGCGGCCAGCCGTTTTCCTGGGGCGAACTGCGTGCCGCCACCATCGATGCGCTGCCCGCGCTGATGGTGCCCGTGCTGATCATCGGCGGCATCCGCTTCGGCATCTTCACCGCCACCGAGGCCGCTTCCAGCGCCATCGTCTACGCCTTGCTGATCGGCTTTTTCTGGTATCGCTCGCTAAGCCTGAAGTCGCTGTGGAGCAACCTGAAGTCCACCGGTGAAAGCAGCGCGTCCATCTTGCTGCTGATCGGCGCATCCGGCCTGTTCGCCTGGGTGCTGGTGGCCGAGCAGGTGCCGCAGGCACTGTCCACCCTGCTGGTGGAATGGACCGACAGCAAGACCGCCGTGCTGCTGGTGCTGACGGTGGTGTTGCTGCTGCTGGGCACCTTCATGGAAGCCATTCCCGTCATCATCATCGTGGCGCCCGTGGTGATGCCGGTGCTGGCACACTACAACATCGACCCGGTGCATTTCGGCATCCTGCTGTCCATCAACATGGCCATCGGCGCCAATACGCCGCCGGTCGGGGTGGACCTGATGGCCGCTTGCAAGATTGGCGGCATCAACATGATGCAGACGCTGCGCCCGCTGTCCTGGATGATGCTGGCCATGACCGCCGTGATGTTGCTGCTGACCTTTGTTCCTGAACTGGTGCTGTTCCTGCCGAGGCACGTGCAATGACAACGACCGCTTATCTACGCCGCCCCGCCGCGCTGCGCCGCAGCTGGATGTTTGTGCCCGGCATGGACGCGGCCGCGCAGGCCGCGGGCCTGGCCAGCGGCACGGACGCGCTGGTGGCCGACCTGGAAGAGTTCACCGCGCCCGTCGAGCGGCCCGCCGCCCGGCCGCGCATCGCCACGCTGTTCGCCACCTGCCGCGCCCAGGGCGTGGTGGCCGCCGTGCGCATCAACAAGCTGGAAGACGACGGCCTGGCCGACCTGCGCGGCGTGATGCCCGGCGCGCCGGACGCGGTGTTCCTGCCGCACGCCGAAAGCGCCGCGCAGATCATCGCGCTGGACCAGGCCATCAGCACGCTGGAAGCCGAACTGGGCCTGCCGGCCGGCAGCACGGAAATCGTGCCCACGCTGGAATCCGCGCTGGGGCTGGTGCGCGCCTATGACATCCTGACCGCCAGCCCGCGCGTGTCCGCCTGCCTGCTGGCCGCCGAAGACCTGACGGCCAGCCTGGGCGCCGAACGCGGCAAAGACGGCATCGAACTGCACGCCGTGCGCGCCCGCTTTCTGGTGGACTGCACCGCCGCCGGCTGCGTGCCGATCGACTGCCCGTTCAACTACCGCGACCTGCCCGCGCTGGAAGCGGACTTGCGCTGGGCGCGCCGCCTGGGCCTGAAATCCAAATGCGCGACGGTGGCCGAGCAAGTGCCGCTGATCCACCAGGTGTTCACGCCCAGCGCGCCCGACGTAGACGCCGCGCGCAACTGCGTGGCCCGCTTCGAGGCCCAGCGCGCCGGCATGCATGACGCCGAACGCATCGACCCGCCCACCTACAACACCGCGCGCCGCCTGTTGGCGCGCCACGACCAATTCGAACGATGGGCCGCCGAGCGCCGCGCGCAGGCCGTCCCACAACCAGGAGACCTTGCATGACGTCATCCGCACTTCCCGAACGCAACGGCGGCCAGATCCTGATGCAGCAGTTGCGCATCCATGGCGCGCGCCGCGTGTTCATGATTCCCGGTGAAAGCTACCTGCCCTGCATCGATGCGCTGAACGAACACACCGACGCCATCGAACCCATTGTGTGCCGCCAGGAAAGCGGCGCGGCCTACATGGCCGAGGCCTATGGCAAGCTGACGGGCGAACCCGGCATCTGCTTTGTGACGCGCGGCCCGGGCGCCACCAACGCCAGCATCGGCGTGCACACCGCCTACCAGGACTCCACGCCGATGATCCTGTTCGTGGGCCAGGTGGGCAATGACTTCATGGAACGCGAAGCCTTCCAGGAAATCGACTACCGCCGCATGTTCGGGCAAATGGCCAAGTGGGTGGCGCAGATCGACCGCACCGACCGCATCCCCGAATTCATCTCGCGCGCCTTCGCGGTAGCCACGAGCGGCCGGCCCGGGCCGGTGGTGCTGGCCTTGCCGGAAGACACGCTGTGGGGCACCGCCCGCGTGGCGGACCTGCCGCGCTACCCGCGCGTGCACAGCCACCCCGGCGCGGCCGATCTGACGCGCATGGTCGACTTGCTGAACGCCGCCGAACGCCCATTCCTGCTGCTGGGCGGCAACGGCTGGCACCAGACCGCCATCGACCAGATCGCCGGTTTTGCCGAGCGCTTCGAGCTGCCCGTGGGCACCGCGTGGCGCCGCCTGGAGTGTTTTGACCAGCGCCACCCCAACGCCGCCGGCCACGTCGGCTGGGCCATGACGCCCGACCTGCGTCAGCGCTTGAAAGACGCCGACCTGGTGCTGGCCGTGGGCACGCGCCTGGGCGAAGCCACCACCGAAGGCTATACCGTCATTGAAAGCCCGCTGCCGCGCCAGAAGCTGATACACGTCTACCCCGACGCCGCCGAACTGGGCCGCGTGTTTTCGCCCACGCAGGCCATCGTGGCCGACGTGGCCAGCTTTGCCGCCAGCGTGGCTGACCTGGCGCCCGGCCATGCCACACCGCGTGGCGAGGCCGTGCGTATCGCGCATCAGCAACTGACGGAGAGCCTGACGCCGCTGCCCTCGCCCGGCGCGATGAGCCTGGACGCGGCCGCCGCCTATGTGGACGCGCATCTGCCCGCCGAGGCCTGCGTGACCGTGGGCGCGGGCAACTACGCGCTGTATCCGCACCGCTATCGTCGCTACGCAGGCCCGGGCACCAGCCTGACGCCCACAGTGGGCTCGATGGGCTACGGCCTGCCCGCCGCCATTTCCGCCAAGCTGGAAGACCGCCAGCGCGACGTGGTCTGCTACGCGGGCGACGGCTGCTTTCAGATGAACATGCAGGAACTGGGCGTGGCCTTGCAGTACAAGCTGGGCGTGGTGGTGCTGGTGTTCAATAACGGCATCTGGGGCACCATCCGCGCGCATCAGGAACGCGAATTTCCCGCGCGCACCATTGCGTTGGGCTTTGAAAACCCTGACTTCACGCAGATCATCCGGGGTTACGGCGGCCATGGCGAAGCCGTGGAAAACACCGCCGACTTCGGCCCGGCGTTTGAACGCGCGCTGGCGTTTGCGCGGCAACACAACCTGCCCGCACTGCTGGAAATCCGCTACGACGCCAACGGCATCGCGCCGGGCGAAACGTTGATGGGCATCCGCGAAGCCGCGCAGGCCCGCCTTGCCCGCGGTATCGGCACTAACAACACTGGCAATAACAGCGCCAGCGTCTGACAGGACCTGACTCCATGACAAGCACCATTTCAATCAACGGACAGCGGCTGTGGCAGTCGCTGATGGACCTGGCGCAAATCGGCGCCACGCCCAAGGGCGGCAACTGCCGGCTGGCGCTGACCGCGCTGGACGGCCAGGGCCGCGATCTCGTCACCGGCTGGATGCGCGACGCCGGCATGACGCTGCGCGTGGACCAGGTGGGCAATATCTTTGCCCGCCGCGCCGGCCGCAATAACGACCTGCCGCCCGTCATGACGGGCAGCCACATCGACACCCAGCCCACCGGCGGCAAGTTCGACGGCTGCTACGGCGTGTTGGCGGGGCTGGAAGTCATGCGCAGCCTGAACGACCACGGCGTCGTCACCGAAGCGCCGCTGGAAGTGGCCATCTGGACCAACGAAGAAGGCTCGCGCTTTCTGCCGGTGATGATGGGCTCGGGCGTATTCGCCGGCAAATTCCCGTTGGAAGTCGCGCTGAACGCGCGCGACCACGACGGCAAATCCGTGGCCGACGAGCTGGCCGCCATCGGCTACGCCGGCCCGGATGCGGTCGGCGGACGGCCGGTCGGTGCGTATTTCGAGGCGCACATCGAGCAAGGCCCGATTCTTGAGCACGAAGAAAAAGTGGTTGGCGTGGTGACGGGTTCCTTGGGCGTGCGCTGGTACGACGTGGTCATCACCGGCATGGAAATGCATGCCGGCCCCACGCCCATGCCCATCCGCCGCGACGCGCTCTACGCCGCTACCTTCCTGTTGCAGGCGGTGATCGGCATCGCCAACGACAACCAGCCGCACGGACGCGGCACGGTCGGCGAAATCCACGCGCACCCGGGTTCGCGCAACGTCATCCCCGGCCAGGTGCGCTTCACCGTGGACCTGCGCCATGAAGACGAAGCCACGCTGACGCAGATGGACGAGCGCTGGCTGGCCGCCTGCACCGACGTCGCCGAACGCCACGGCGTCACCGTGGACGTGAAGCAGGTGCAGTATTTCCCCCCCACCCCGTTCGACCCGGACCTGGTCGCCAAGGTGCGCGACGGCGCCACGCGGCGCGGCCTGGCCGCCATGGACATCGTCACCGGCGCCGGCCACGACGCCGTCTACATGGCCAGCGTCACGCCCACCGCCATGATCTTCGTGCCCTGCAAGGACGGCGTGAGCCACAACGAAATCGAAGACGCCAAACCCGCTGACCTGGAAGCCGGCTGCAACGTGCTGCTGGACGCCATGGTCGCGCGCGCCAACCACACCGGAGACCCAGCATGAGCCAACACGATCACGCTTACTGGCAAGCCCGCGCCGCCGCGCTGAACTTCAATGGCCAGGCCTACATCGACGGCGCCTACTGCGACGCCGCCGACGGCGCCACGTTCGCGGCATCCAGCCCCATCGACGGACGCAAGCTGGCCGACGTGGCCGCCTGCGGCCAGGCCGATGTGGACCGTGCCGTGGCCGCCGCCCGCCGCGCCTTCGAAGCCGGCGTATGGAGCCAACTGGCCCCGCGCCAACGCAAGGAACGCCTGCTGCGCCTGGCCGCCCTGATCGACCAGCACACCGAAGAACTCGCCCTGCTGGAAACGCTGGACATGGGCAAGCCCATCCGCGACGCGCTGGCCTTTGACGTACCGGAAACCGCCCGCTGCTACGCCTGGTACGCCGAAGCCATCGACAAGATCTACGACGAAATCGCCCCCACCGGCCCCGACGCGCTGGCCACCATCACCCGCGAAGCGCTGGGCGTGGTGGCGGCCGTGGTGCCGTGGAACTACCCGCTGATGATGGCCGCATGGAAAGTGGCGCCCGCCCTGGCCGCGGGCAACAGCGTCATCTTGAAGCCGGCGGAACAGGCGTCGCTGTCGGCCATCCGGCTGGCGGCGTTGGCCGAAGAAGCGGGCATCCCCGCGGG
This sequence comes from Achromobacter sp. JD-1, assembly GCF_038594925.1. Lineage (NCBI taxonomy): Bacteria > Pseudomonadati > Pseudomonadota > Betaproteobacteria > Burkholderiales > Alcaligenaceae > Achromobacter > Achromobacter sp. JD-1. The sequence continues at coordinate 17,274 of NZ_JBCGCS010000030.1, forward strand.
CGTCTTCAGCGTGGTGCCCGGCTTGGGCGCGGTAGCGGGCCAGGCGCTGGGCCGTCACCCGGACGTGGACTGCGTGGCCTTCACGGGCTCGACCGCCACCGGCAAGCGCTTCATGACCTATTCCGGCGAATCCAATCTGAAGCGCGTGTGGCTGGAATGCGGCGGCAAGTCGCCCCACATCGTGTTTGACGACTGCCCCGACCTGGACCGCGCCGCGCAAGCCGCCGCGCTGGCCATCTTTTCGAACCAGGGCGAAGTCTGCATCGCGGGCTCGCGCCTGTACGTGCAGGACGGCATCTACGATGCCTTCATGGAAAAAGTGGCCGCCTGCGCCGCCACGCTGCAACCCGGCGACCCGCTGGACCCCGCCACCGCCATGGGCGCCATGGTGGACGAACGCCAGATGCAAGGCGTGCTGGCCCGCATCGCCGCCGGCCAATCCGAAGGCGCCACCTTGCGCATCGGCGGCAAGCAAGCCCGCAGCGCGTCGGGCGGCTACTACATCGAACCCACCATCTTCGATTGCGCCCACCAGGATTCCGCCCTGGTACGCGAAGAAATCTTCGGGCCGGTGTTGGCAGCCCAACGTTTCAGCACCGAAGACGAGGCGATCCAGTTGGCCAACGATTCGGTGTACGGCCTGGGCGCCGGGCTGTGGACGGCCAACCTGTCACGCGCGCATCGCTTGTCGCGCCGCCTGCGCGCGGGGCTGGTGTGGGTGAATTGCTATGCGGACGGCGACATCACGGTGCCGTTCGGCGGCGTCAAGCAATCGGGCTCCGGGCGCGATAAGTCGCTGCACGCGCTGGATAAATATTCGGACCTGAAGACCACCTGGATCAGCTTGACCGTGTAATCGTGTCATGGCTCACGCCCTTGGGCAGAATCACCGCCAAGCGGGTAGGTGATTCCGCCCAAGGGCAAGCTAAAACCACGATCTTCGAGAATCCAGGTGCTGAGCCAAGTCCATCACATCGTGCAGCACTCGGCCGATTGGATAGCCGATAGACCCACATTACTTCCTCATGTTTACCCTGGCGGCAGCCTGCGCCCCAAGCTGTTCGATGAAACTCTCGAGCTGATCGTCTGTGACATCGGTAAAGCGCCCTGCGGCGATGTCAGCCCATCCCTTGTCGGCGGCGTCGCGGAGCACGTTGAGCTTGGCTTCTTCTATCCCAATCATCCACCCTTCATCCCTCAACATCGTCCACCCCTCCGTACAGCGATGGCAGCAGCACAGGCAATGCATCCAGGGCGAAGGCAAAGCGCACGGGGCCGCGCGGGGTATCGGATGCCACCAATCCACTTTTCAATGCCGCCGCCAACAACGATCGCCCCGTGCGTTCGCCCAGCCCCGTCATCTGAATAAACTCGCCTCGGCTGACGGGGCCTGCGGCAAACAAAAAGTAGATGGGTAAGGCCGCCTCGGCCCGCAAGCGGCCGTGCGCGGCTTCCACCTGCACGGCGGCATGGATCTTCGTTTTCATCGAATCCAAGGCCAGCATGCGCGTCATGTAGGCCACCTGATCTTCACAAACGTCCAGAAAGTATTCAACCCACTGCACCAGGCCCTTTTCGCTCAGGTTGCCGCGGCCGTCCAGGTCACCCTGGCGCGGCGCGTCCGCGCACGCCAGATAGCCGTAGTAGTCGTTCACGCTGCGCGCCAGGCCACGGTTGACGGACCAAAGCCCCTGCGTGATCGGCAGCATCGCGGCATGGGTCTGTAAGCGCGACGCGCGGCCATTGCCATCGGCAAACGGATGCATCCACGCCATGCGATGGTGCGCGCAGGCGATGGCGATCAGCTGCGCGTCGGCGGGCCTGGGGCGGTCATAGTGCTGGGTGAATGCCGCCAGGAATTGCGGCAATGATTGCCAGGCGGGAGGATGATGGCGGCCTACCGTGACATCGATCGTGCGCAACGCGGCAGGCTGCACCACGTAGCCGTCCTGGGTGGTTCTGTCGCGGGCGTCCAGATGGCTGTACAAGGCGCCATGCGCGGCGGTGGCAAAGTCAGCGCCCAGCGCGCCCTGGGTATCGGCCAGGCGAGACATGGCTTTTTCAGCCTGGATATGCGCCACGGCAATGCGCTGCAATTGCGCCACCTCGGGCCGGTCTGAAAATTCCTGATGCAAGGCGGCTTCGATGTTGCGGGGCGTGGTGCTTTGGCCTTCGATCCGGTTGCTGTAGTAGGAATTCATGTTGCGCAATAGATCGCGCAAGGCGTCGCGCGTGGCGGGATGCGCCAGCGCCCCGAGTTCTACCGATTGGTGAACGATCGCGCGAGCGCGTTCCAGCAGCCGCACGGATGTGGCTTCGGCGGGCTGGAGGGGCAAGAATTGATGCGGAGAATCGTACATTTGGCCCGAGCATTTTCCGGTTCTTTTGCCGGTTTTTTTGCCGATTATTATTGCATTTATCAAATTGATAAATAAGCAATATATTTAATTAATTCGGTGATTGTACGAAATTTCTTGCCGGTTTCTTTGCCGGTTCATTCTCCCGCTGTTTCAGCGCGCTAAGCTCCCTTCACCACCCGATGCACGAACTGCAACTTCCCGATCACCTGCGCCGGCAGCACGAATGGATAGAAATCCCGTTGCCCCATGCTGCGGGCCAGTTCGTTCAGCACGCCGGTCAAGGCGACCCAGGCGTTGACCAAGTCCAGGAACGCCTGCCCTTCCGGGTCGTCCGGGTCGTATAGCGCGTCCTTGGTGAAGGGTTCATAGGACTGCTCGACCGTCGTCCGCGTGATGCCGAAGCTGATGGCGGTGTCCAGCGTGTCCATCATGTGCAGGTAGTGGGCCCAGGTTTCGGCCCAGTCTTCCCAGGGGTGGCAGGACGCATAGGTGCTGATGTAGTGCAGCGCCCAGTCGGCGGGGGGGCCTTGCTCGTAGTTGCGTTGCAGCGCCTGGGCGTAGTCGGCCTGTTCGTCGCCGAACACCTGACGAAACGGCTCCAGCCAGGGGCCGCCGGCAATGCGCTGGTCCCAGTAGTAGTGGCCGATCTCGTGGCGGAAATGGCCGAGTAGCGTGCGGTACGGCTCGCGCATGTCTTCGCGCACTTTCACGCGGTAGGCGTCGTCGGCTTCCTGGATGTTGATGGTGATGAGCCCGTGCGCGTGCCCGGTCAGCAAGGGCGCGCCGTCGGCGCCGGGCGCCAGCAGGTCGAAGGCCAGGCCGCCGTCATCGGGCGTTTCCGAGCGCCGGATGGGCAGGCCCAACATCAGCACCTGCGCGATCATCTGGCGCTTTGCCGCTTCCACCTTGCACCATAGCGGGCCGTTTTCGGGCACCGACAGGTCAGGAATGGTGTGGTTCAAGCTACAGGCCAGGCACAGCGTGTCGGCCGATTGGGCCGGCAGCAGCCAGTTGCACAGGGCCGGCATGGCGAAATTGGCGCAGCGTTTGTAAGTCCTGCCACGCACCTTGCCCGATTCACGCAGGATGCCGCTGGCCGGCTCCACGTCCAGCGCCACCACGTGCCCGCGCTTGGGGTCAAAGCCCAGTTGGCGATGGCAGTTCAGGCATTCCGTGTTGCTGAAAAAAATGGGCTGCCCGCACACGCACTGAAAGGCCTTCGCCCGCGCATGCCGCACGCGTGCGCGTTTCGGGGCGCGCAGTTGGCGGTGGATCGCGTCGAAGAAGTAGGTCATGCATCCATTCCAGTCGGAAACTCGTCTATGGGCGCGACGGTCACGCGCACATCCAATTCATGGCCGCCGCCTCGGATGACACCCCGTAAGGGCGTCACGTCGGCGTAATCGCGGCCGTAAGCCAGCACCACATGCGCCGTGCCCGGCACCACGTCGTTGGTGGGGTCCAGGTCAATCCAGCCGCCATTGACGTCCACCCCCGCGCAATGCACCGACACCCACGCGTGCGAGGCGTCGGCCCCGATCAGGCGCGGTTGGCCGGGTGGCGGCTGCGACATCAGATACCCGCTGACATAGCGCGCCGGCAAGCCGATGGCGCGCAGGCAGCCGATCATCAGATGCGCAAAATCCTGGCACACCCCGACGCGCTCGTGAAAGACGTCAAGAATGGGCGTGGACACCTGCGTATGCGCCGGCTGGTAGCTGAAGTCGGCGTGGATACGGTGCATCAAGTCCAGCGCGGCTTCGGCCACGGGCCGCCCCGGCGTGAATGACAGCAAGGCGTATGCCCGAAGCTCGGCATGCAGCGGCACGTAGGTGGAGGGAAAGCTGAATTCCGCTTCCGGCGCAAACGGCAAGGCGGGGTCGTACCGCAAGCGCCGTGCCGCGTCTTCCCAGGGCAAACCCGCCGTGGGGTCCAGCGCGCCAAAACGCGGGTAAACGGTGACGCGGCTGGTGGCGCGCACGGTCAGCGCGTCATGCGGGGCGTACAGGGCGAAGAGGCAGCGCGTATTGCCAAAGCCGTCCACGGTCTCGGTGATGGCGGGCGGTGCTGGCGTGACGCTCAGTGTGTAGGCGTCGACCGCCTGGCAAGCGTCGTTCAGCGGGCGTAAATAACCCAGGTGATGCGCCAACTCCACGGGCGCGGCGTAGCGGTAAGCGGTTTCGTGGTCCACGCCCAGGGTCATCCCTTGGGTCGCCTCCACGGCCACCTCCGGGGCGTCGGCGGGTGCATCCAGGTAGGAAGTCGAAGAATTCATGGGTGCGGGGCCGGTAAATTACGCGCTAAGCGTCTGGTCATGGCCGGCTGCGTGGCTGAAGTAGCGCAGGCTGATGGCGTTGGACAGCGCACTGGCGGCGTCCTCAAGTTGTGCGGTCAGCGCCAGCACGCCGCCGTATTGGCTTTGGCCTTGGCTTTGGTGCTGTCCACACAGCTCCGCCAATGTCACGCCCACGCCGTCTTCTGGCAACAGGCGGACCAGGTCCGTGGCGGGGCCCGCCACCGTATCGGGCAGGCGCGCCACCTCTTTGCGCAGCACGTTCAGCACGCAGGCGAGCGACCGCGGGTTGGCGGGTTCCTGCACCAGCAGGTTCAGCAGCGCCGGCACTTCCTGGCGGCCCGGATAATACGCGCGGTAGGTGATCTTGCTATCGAATAGGTCCAGCAGCATGTTGAAGCCGCTATCGCCCAGCACCGCATTCTGGCGAAACAGCGCGCCCAGCAGACCGGCCATGGCGGACAGGCGTTCAATCTGCCGGCCGATTGTCAGCAGGCGCCAGCCATCGTCGCGCGTCATGCGGTCGGTTTGCGAGCCGGTGATGGCCGATAGCTGCATGCCCAGGCTTTTCAATCCGCGCAGCACGTCCGGCGCGGACATCGGCGGCGTGTCCGACCCCGACTCCGGCACCCCGGGTTCGCCGCCCTTGCCGCCGGACGCCATGCGCATGAAGCCTTCGTGCGCCGTCACAACCAGCCGCCAATGCTCGGGCGACAGCCGGTCGCGAATCTGGCCCGCGGCGAATGCCAAGGCGCCCAGGTTGCGCGCCACGCCGCCTTGCGTCGGGCCGCCCGCCAGCTCGGCCACCAACGTGGCTTCAAACATGCGCACCGACAAGGTGGGCGCGGCCGGCACCAGGCCGCTGCGCTGGCACAAGGCATCGACGGCGGCAAACAGTTCGCCGGCATTGTCTTCGTCGCTATTCAACCAGGTCAGCGCCACCGTGGCCAGGCGCACGTCGTTCTCCGCGCGTTCGGTGTAGCGGCCCATCCAGAACAGGTTTTCGGCGGCGCGGCTGGATACCGGGCGGCTCGCCGGCACCAGCTCTTCGGGCCGCAGTTGCACGGGCAGCATCGAAAATGTATCCACCGCGCCCCGGGTGGTGACCCAGGTGTCCATGCTGCTGCCGCCGCGCTGCATGGACACGATCTGCTTTTCTCGGCTGGCGATGCGGGTCAGCCCGCCTGGCAGCACATTCCAACCGCCCTCGCCGTCCGCGATGACGAACACGCGCAGCATGGCCGCGCGCGGCACGATGTGGCCGGCGGACCAACTGGGTGCTTGCGACAGCGGCAGGTATTGCTGGATGGTGTAGGCGTCGGGGTGGTCGGCGATGCGGGCTTGCAGCGCGGCATGTTCGGACGGCGGCACGGCGCCCCCGATCACGGGTTCGAAGCCGCCCCGCATATTGTTGGGATAGGTGGACTTGACCACCGTGCCCGGCAGGTTGGCCAGCACCTGTTCGCGCGCGGCCGCTTCCCCGCACCACCACGACGGCAGCGACGGCAGCAACAGGTCGGCATCAAACAGGTGGCGACTGATGGCGGGCAGGAAACCGTTGATGGCGGGGGATTCCAGAAAGCTCGTGCCCAACGAGTTCGCCACCAGCACGTTGCCCGCGCGCATGACTTGCAGCAGGCCCGGCACCCCTAGCGTGGAGTCCGAGCGCAGCTCGAGCGGGTCGCAGAAATCGTCATCCAGCCGGCGCAGCACGGCGTGTACGCGCTCCAGGCCGTGCAGCGTTTTCAGGTACAGCATCTGATCGCGCACGACCAGGTCGCCGCCTTCCACCAACGTAATACCCAGGTAGCGCGCCAGATAGGTCTGTTCGAAATAGGTTTCGTTGTAGGGGCCGGGCGTCAGCAGGACGATGCGCGGTGGAGTGTGCGGCAAGGCTTGGGCCGACGACCCGCCCGGGCTCAACTTGTACAGCATGTCCATCAGCCGGCGATAGCTGGTCGCCAGATGCTGCACGCGCAGTTCCTTGAAGGCCTCGGGGAACATGCCGGAAATGGTCAGGCGGTTTTCCAGCAGATAGCCCAGCCCGGACGGCGCCTGCGTGCGTTGCGACACCACCCACCAGTTGCCGTCGCTGGCGCGCGCCAGGTCGAAGGCGGCAATGTGCAGATAGGTGCCGCCCGGCGGCAGATAGCCGCGCAAGGGGCGCAGGTAACCGGGATGGCCGAACACCAGCGCGGGCGGAATCAGCTTGTCGGCCAGCAGGGTTTGCGGCCCATAGACGTCGCCCAAGATGCGGTTCAGCAAGGTGGCGCGTTGGCGCAACCCCTGTTCGATAACCGACCAGTCGGTGTCGTTGATGACGAAAGGCAGCAGGTCCAGCGACCAGGGCCGGGCCGAGCCGTTGGCGTCGGCGTAGATGTTGTAGGTGATGCCGTTTTCGCGGATCTGCCGGGCCACCACGTCAACGCGCCGGTCCAGGTCGGCAAAGCCGTTGGTGCCCAATAGCTCGAAGAAACGGGGCCAGGGTTCGCGCAGCCGGGTGGCGCCCGACGCCTCTGCCGGTGCGCGCAGTTCGTCATAGTGGCCCGGCCGTGCGGGCAGCGCCGCATGAACCGCCAGGGATGCGACATCCTGCGACGGATCGGTCTGAAAAAGAAATTGCGGCATGGGGAATCAGAGGGCGACCGGTGCGCCGGGTTCAACATCCAGAAGGGGTCAATCGTGCCTTAAATCCAGCGAGAACGGAAACTCGCGGCTGACCTGGGCAGGCGCCACGTCCATGCGCCCCGGCGTGTGGCCAATTTTTTCAAAGCGGGCCAGGCGCCGGCTCTCGGCCTCGTAGGCGTTGATGGGGAACGTTTCCGGGTTCAGCCCGCCCGGATGCGCCACATGGTAGCGGCAACCTCCCAGGGAACGCTGGTTCCAGGTGTCCACAATATCCACCGTCAGCGGCACATGCACCGGAATGGTGGGATGCAGCGCGGATGGCGGCGCCCAGGCTTTGTAACGCACGCCCGCCACGTATTCGCCCACCCGCCCCGTCGGTTGCAAAGGCAGCGCGCGCCCGTTGACCGTCACAACATAGCGGTTGTCGTTCAAGCCCGATACCCGGATTTCCACCCGTTCCAGCGACGAATCCACGTAGCGCACCGTGCCGGCCGACGAGCCCTCTTCGCCCATCACGTGCCAGGGTTCCAGCGCGCCGCGCAGTTCCAGGTGGATGCCACGCGCGGCCACGTCGCCAAACAGCGGAAAGCGGAATTCGAAATGCGGGGCAAACCAGGCGGTGTCAAAGGCGTAGCCGGCTTCGTTCAGGTCAGCCAGCACGTCCTCGAAATCCATCTTCACAAAGGTCGGCAACAGAAACCGGTCGTGCAGCTCGGTGCCCCAGCGCGTCAGGCGCGCGGTGTACGGGGTCTTCCAGAAGTGGGCGATCAGGCCGCGCAGCAACAGTTGCTGCGCCAGGCTCATGCGCGCATGCGGCGGCATTTCAAAGGCGCGCAGTTCCAGCAGACCAAGCCGGCCCGTCGCGCTGTCAGGGGAATACAGCTTGTCGATGCAGAATTCTGACCGGTGCGTGTTGCCCGTGACGTCGACCAGGATGTTGCGCAGCGCGCGGTCGATCATCCAGGGCGGCACCTGGGCGCCCTGCTCCGCGCAGCGCCGATGGATTTCCTGAAACGCCAGTTCAAGCTCGTACACCTGGTCGTTGCGCGCTTCGTCGATGCGCGGCGCCTGGCTGGTGGGGCCGATAAACAAGCCCGAAAACAAGTACGACAAGGACGGATGGTTGACCCAGTACGCCAGCAGGCTGGCCAGCACGTCGGGGCGGCGCAGGAATGGGCTGTCGGCCGGCGTGGCGCCGCCCAGCACGAAGTGATTGCCGCCGCCCGTGCCGGTGTGACGCCCGTCGGCCATGAACTTTTCGGTGGACAGCCGTGTCTCGAACGCGGCCTCGTACAGGAATTCGGTGTGGTCGACCAGGTCGGCCCAGTTGCTGGCGGGGTGGATGTTGACTTCGATGACGCCGGGGTCGGGCGTGACCTGAAGCATCTTCAAACGGGGGTCGCGCGGCGGCGGATAGCCTTCCAGCACGATCTTCACCTTCAGGTCACGCGCAGTGGCTTCCACCTGCGCCACCAGCGCCAGATAGTCTTCCAGACGCGGCAGCGGCGGCATGAAGACAAAAAGCAGGCCATTGCGCGGCTCCACGCACATGGCGGTGCGGGCCAGCCACGAGGCCGATTCAAACTTGGCGGGCGCGCGGGTGGCGTCCGGGTTTGGTGCGGACCCCGGTCCTGCCCCGGGTCCTGTGCCAGATCCCACCCCTGCTGCCCCGCCCGTCCCCGATCCCGATCCCGCCCCCACCGTGGCGCGCGGGTTCTGCGCCAGCAACTGCGCCGGCCCAGGCAACGAACGCCGCGCGTCAAAGGGATCCCGATCCGCCACCACGGGCGCATCGGCCTCGGCCGTCCAGGGCAGCGAGTCCAGCGGCAGGCGCAGGCCCATCGGCGAATCGCCCGGGAACAGATACATGCGTTCATCGCGCAGGAACCAGGGGCCGGACACCCATGGCCCGCCCTCGCCCGCCTGGATCGGCAAGGCGTAGCCGACCACGCTGTCCAGCTTCTGTTCGAACACGCGGCGCAGGCGCGCGCGTTCCATTTCGTCGTCCAGCCGCGAATCAAAGGGGTCCACGTTGGCGGGCAAGCGGCGTTCGCGCCACAGGTAGTAGAAAACGTCTTCGTAGCCCGGCACGATGTGGCGCGCGTCCACTTCCAGGCGCTCGGTGAGGCGCGTGATGAAACGCTGCGCGTCCGCCACGGTGTAGTTGCTGCGCTGACGCTCGTCGGCGAACAGCGCCGGGTCGCCCCAGCAGGGTTCGCCGTCAGCGCGCCAGAAGATCGACAGTGCCCAGCGCGGTAATTGCTCGCCCGGATACCACTTGCCCTGCCCGGCATGCACAAAGCCGTTGCCGCCGTAGCGGGTGCGCAGGCGGTTCAGCAGTTCCAGCGCAAAACCGCGCTTGGTGGGGCCGAGCGCGGCGGTATTCCATTCGGCGCCGTCGCGGTCGGCGACCGACACGAAGGTAGGTTCACCGCCCATGGTCAGGCGCACGTCCATGTGGTCCAGGTGGTCGTCGATCTTGTCGCCCAGGTCCAGAATGGCCTGCCATTGCTCGTCGGTATACGGCTTGGTGACGCGCGGCGATTCGAACACGCGCGTGACCGACATGGTGTGCACGAATTCCACCTCGGCCTTGTCCACCGCGCCCGTTACGGGCGCCGCGCTGCCCGGTTCGGGGGTGGCCGCCAGCGGAATATGGCCTTCGCCCGCCAGCAGGCCGGACGTGGGATCCAGGCCGATCCAACCGGCGCCGGGCAGATAGACCTCGCACCAGGCATGCAGATCGGTAAAGTCGGTTTGCGCGCCGCTGGGGCCGTCCAGCGCGCGCACGTCGGGTTTCAACTGGATCAGGTAACCCGACACAAAGCGCGCCGCCAGCCCCAGATGGCGCAGGGCCTGCACCAGCAGCCAGCCGGAATCGCGGCACGACCCGGCGCAGCGCGCCAGCGTTTCTTCCGGCGTCTGCACGCCCGGTTCCATGCGGATCAGGTAGCTGATTTCCTTGTGCACCTGCTGGTTCAGAGCCACCAGAAAATCCACCGTGCGTTGCTCGCGCACGTCCACCCGCGACAGGAATTCCGCGAACAGCGGCGTGGCCTCGTCGCAAACGCGGTACGGCGCCAGTTCGCGGGCCAGCACATCGTCATAGGTGAAGGGGAATTCCTCGGCGTCGGGTTCCAGGAAGAAGTCGAACGGGTTGTAGACCGCCATCTCGGCGACCAGGTCAACGGTGATCTTGAATTCGCGCGTCTTGCCCGGGAAATTCAGGCGCGCCAGATAGTTGGCGAACGGGTCCTGCTGCCAGTTCAGGAAGTGCTCGGCGGGTTCCACCGTCAGCGAGTACGACAGGATCGGCGTGCGGCTGTGCGGCGCGGGCCGTAGCCGCAGCACCTGGGCCGACAGGCTGACCAGGCGGTCATAGTTGTATTGCGTGACGTGCTTGAGCGCTACGTGGATAGTCAAAGCCTTCTCCGGATCGACTGTACTGCCGAAATTCTTGGGGGGTCACGCCTTGCTTGCGGAATGTCACGCCATTCGTGCAGGGTACGCCAATCCTCAGTGGCTGGTCTGTACCTGCACCGATACATTCATCGACAGCGTGGCCGCCACGCCATGCAGCCAGCGCACGGGCGAGGCCGATTCGTAGTCGCGGGCAACCGCCAGGCGGCAATGGCCGTCGGACGCGAACGTGGCATGGCTGACGTCCACACTGACCCAGCCGTGCCCGGCCAGCCAGACGTCGGCCCAGCCATGGCTGGCCGCGTCGTCGCCCGCTTCGTGCCAATACCCGCTGACAAAGCGGGCCGGCGTGCCGAAGGCGCGCACGCAAGCCAGCAGCAGATGGGTTTGGTCATGGCTGCCGCCACGCCGGGCCGCGAGCGTTTCGGGGGCTGTCATGGGCGCGCTGCCCAAGCCGGGCTGGTAGGCGACCCGCTCGCGGATCGCGCCCGCCAGGGTCAGCACGTCTTGCGGCACATGCACGCCGCCCGGCACCACGCGGCGGCAAAAATCGCGGACGCTATCGTCGCACTGCGTCAAGGCCGTGGGCACGCCATAGATGTACACCGGCAGGCGTTCGTCTTCGTCGCCCACATGGCCTTGGGCCAACGGGTGGATGTCTACCTGCCCCACCGCATGGATTTCGATTTCGCTGTGGGTGCGGTGCAGCGTCAAGGTGTGGGTCACGTTGCCGTAGGCGTCCACCTGCGGCTGGATCTCGCCCGGCGTCTGAATCTGCCAGCGCAGCGCGTGCTGATGGTCGTCGCGCCGGGGCGTCAGCCGCAAGGTCTGGATGCTGTAGTTGACCGGGGCGGGATAGCGGTAGCGGGTCACGTGCTTGATGAGATGCTTCATGAAAGTCTCCACACATCGATTCGGCAACGCCATCAAGAAAAACAAGCAACATGCGTGCCAGGCAGCCAGCTTGCGCGCGCCGGGTTACGGCATTGCGACGCGACCCCGCTAGGTAACGGCTGGTATCCCTTCAGGCGCCCAAGACGCACCAATGCGGTGCGCCGGATGCGTCGGGATATGCCCTGTTGTGGAACATCCCGCGCGCAACTGCCGCCCCGTCCGCTGCCCGGCGGCCACCATCCCATTCTTCAAAGCGGCTGACAATCGTTCAATACACCGATAGCAGGGACAGGCACAGTGCTGGCGTCTTCCGGAATTTCTCGGAATGTTCGGATTTCCACCCACGGCATCCCAAGGAGCCCCCATGTCCGTCACCGCCTACGCCAAGCCCGGCGCCAAGCTGCTGTCCCCCAAGGACCACACGCTCATCATGATCGACTTCCAGTCGCAGATGGCGTTCGCCACCCACTCCATCGATGCCATCACGCTGCGCAACAACGCCGGCTTGGTCGCCCACGCCGCCGCCGGTTTCGGCGCGTCCACCATCCTGACCACGGTTGCCGAAAAGAGCTTTTCCGGCCCGATGTTCACCGAAGTCACCGCCCCGTTCCCGGGCCAGGCGCTGCTGGACCGCACGTCCATGAACACCTGGGAAGACGAAGCCGTCATCAAGCAGGTCAATGAAATCGGCAAGAAGCGCATTGTGCTGGCCGGCCTGTGGACCAGCGTGTGCATCGTCGGCCCGGCCCTGTCGGCGCTGGACCAGGGCTTTGAGGTGTATGTCATCACCGACGCTTGCGGCGACGTGTCGCTGGAAGCCCATAACCGCGCCGTCGAGCGCATCGTGCAAGCCGGCGGCCAGCCGATCACCGCCTTGCAGTACCTGCTGGAAATGCAGCGTGACTGGGCGCGTACCGACACCTACGACATGACCACCGGCATCGCCAAGCAGTTCGGCGGCGCCTACGGCCTGGGCATCATCTACGCCAAGTCCATGTTCAACGCCCACGAAGGCTGATAGGAGCCCGCCCATGAAGGTCTACCTGGTTTCGTTGGCGCTTGGCCTGCTGGTCGGCGTGATCTATGCGCTGTTCAACGTACGCTCGCCCGCGCCTCCGGTGATTGCCCTGGTAGGCCTGCTGGGCATCCTGGCGGGGGAACAGATTCCCCCGCTGGTCAAGCGCATGCTGGCCGAACCGGCCGCGCGCACGTCCTGGTTGCACGAGCAGGTCAAGCCGCATATGTTCGGTGAACTGCCTAGCTGCCCCAAGACTTCCCCCCTCCCTGAAACACGCGCCGAAGCCTGTGGAGACAAGCGCCATGGTTGACACCCAAGCCCCAGACCTGATCCTGCACCAAGGGCGCTTCACCACGCTGGACCCGGCGAACCCCACAGCCGACGCCGTCGCCATCCACGACGGCCGCTTCACCCGCGTGGGCGCCGCCGCCGACATCCTGCCGCTGGCCGGCCCCGCCACCAAAGTGATTGCCTTGAACGGCCGTGGCGTGCTGCCCGGCTTGATCGACAACCACCTGCACATCATCCGTGGCGGCCTGAACTACAACATGGAATTGCGCTGGGACGGCGTGCGCAGCCTGGCCGACGCCATGGCCATGCTGCGCCGCCAGGTCGCCATCACCCCCGCCCCGCAGTGGGTGCGCGTGGTGGGCGGCTTTACCGAGCACCAGTTTGCCGAAAAGCGCCTGCCCACCATCGAAGAACTGAACGCCGTGGCGCCCGATACGCCCGTGTTCATCCTGCACCTGTACGACCGCGCCCTGCTCAATGCCGCCGCCTTGCGCGCCGTGGGCTACGACAAGACCACGCCCGCCCCGCCCGGCGGCGAAATCGTGCGGGATTCGGCCGGTAACCCCACCGGCCTGCTGCTGGCCAAGCCCAACGCGTCGATTCTGTACGCCACCTTGGCCAAGGGCCCAAAGCTGCCGCTGGAATACCAGGTGAACTCCACGCGCCACTTCATGCGCGAACTGAACCGCCTGGGCGTCACCGGCGCCATTGACGCGGGCGGCGGTTTTCAGAACTACCCCGAGGACTATCAGGTTATCCAGCAGTTGGCCGACGCCAATCAGCTGACCATCCGACTGGCCTACAACCTGTTCACGCAAAAGCCCAAGCAGGAAAAGGAAGACTTCCTGAACTGGACCGCCACGTCGCAATACAAGCAAGGCACCGACTATTTCCGCCACAACGGCGCGGGTGAAATGCTGGTGTTCTCGGCCGCCGACTTCGAAGACTTCCGCCAGCCGCGTCCCGAGATGGGGCCCGAGATGGAAGGCGAGCTGGAAGAAGTGGTGCGTATCCTGGCGCAGAACCGCTGGCCCTGGCGCATGCACGCCACTTATGACGAAACCATCAGCCGCTCGCTGGACGTGTTTGAACGCGTCAACCAGGACGTGCCGCTGGCCGGCCTGAACTGGTTCTTCGACCACGCCGAAACGATTTCCGAGAAATCCATCGACCGCATCGCCGCGCTGGGCGGCGGCGTGGCCGTGCAGCACCGCATGGCGTACCAGGGCGAATACTTCGTCGAACGCTATGGCGCGGGCGCGGCCGAAGCCACCCCACCGGTCAAGCGCATGCTGGAAAAAGGCGTCAATGTGTCGGCCGGCACCGACGCCACGCGCGTGGCGTCCTACAACCCGTGGGTGTCGCTGTCGTGGCTGATCACCGGCAAGACGGTTGGCGGCATGCGCCTGACGCCGCAACGCAATTGCCTGGACCGCGACGCCGCCCTGCGCATGTGGACGGAGAACGTCACCTGGTTCTCGAACGAACAGGGCAAGAAGGGCCGCATCGCGGTCGGCCAACTGGCTGACCTGGTGGTGCCTGATCGCGATTTCTTTGCATGCCCGGAATCCGACATTGCCGACACCAGCAGCCTGCTGACGGTGGTGGGCGGCAAAGTGGTCTGGGGTGCGGGCGAATTCTCGGCCCATGACGACGCCGCCCCGCCGCCCGCCATGCCGGACTGGTCGCCCACGCGCTTGTTCGGCGGCTATGGCGCCTGGGGCGACAGCGAAGGCAAGCCCTTGCAGACCACGCTGCGCGAAGCAGCCGCCGCCTGCGCTTGCCTGAACGACTGCAACGTGCACGGTCACCAGCACGCGGGCGCCTGGGCCAGCAAGCTGCCCGTGTCCGACCTGAAGGGCTTCTGGGGCGCGCTGGGCTGCGCGTGCTGGGCGGTATGAGCTTGCGCCCTTCCATGGCGCACCCGCCTGCGTTGCGCCGTCCGCTGCTCTCGAAAACGGTGCGCTGGCTGGCTCTGCTGGCGCTATGCGGCGCGTATATCCAGGGCGGGCTGGTCAAGCTGCTGGACTTCGCGGGCGCGCAGGCCGAGATGGCGCATTTCGGCCTGCATCCCACGGCGCTCACGGCCAGCGCGGTCATTGCACTGGAACTCGGCGCCAGCGCGCTGATTCTGTCCGGACGCCTGCGCTGGCTGGGCGCGCTGGCGCTGGCGCTCTTTACCGCCGTCGCGGCACTGATGGCCAACCGCTATTGGGAAGCCCCCGCCGACGCGCGCTTCATGGCAATGAACGCGTTCTATGAACACTTGGGGCTGGCCGGGGCATTCGTCCTGGTCGCCTGGCATGATTTGACGGAGCGCCTGCATGGCCGGACCTGACCGCATCACCCCGCCCGCCGCCGTGGGCGGCCTGGCGCCCTTGAAGCACACGCTGTTCGCCGTGCTGTGGGGCGCCACCATCCTGGGCAATATCGGCAGCTTCATGCGCGACGTGGCCAGTGCCTGGTTGGTGACGGACCTGTCCAGCAACCCGGCTGCCGTGGCCATGATGCAAACGGCGGCCACCCTGCCGGTATTCCTGTTGGCCATTCCGGCGGGCGTGCTGTCCGACATTCTGGACCGGCGGCGTTTCCTGATCGCCATCCAGGTGCTGCTGGGCTGCGTCAGCTTCACGCTGCTGGTCATGGCCAAGACCAACACGCTGACCGTTGAAACGCTGATCGCGCTGACCTTTCTGGGCGGCGTGGGCACGGCGTTGATGGGGCCGACCTGGCAGGCCATCGTGCCTGAACTGGTGCCCAAGGCCGAACTGAAAACCGCCGTGGGCCTGAATTCGTTGGGCGTCAATATCGCGCGCGCCTTGGGGCCGGCCGTGGGCGGCCTGCTGCTGGCCGCGTTTGGTGCTGCCGCTGCCTATGGCGCGGACGTGCTGAGCTATGTATTCGTGATTGCGGCGTTGATCTGGTGGAAGCGGCCCAAGAAAGTGGACGATGGCTTGTCCGAGCAGTTCTTCGGCGCCTTCCGTGCCGGCGTGCGCTACGCCCGCGCCAGCCGCGAGCTGCATGTGGTGCTGTTGCGCGCGGCGGTGTTCTTCATTTTCGCCAGTTCAGTCTGGGCCCTGTTGCCGCTGGTGGCGCGCCGCATGCTGGGCGGTGGAGCGGGCTTTTATGGCGTGTTGCTGGGCGCCGTGGGCGTGGGCGCGATTCTGGGCGCGGTAGTGCTTCCCAAGCTACGCCAGCGCCTGAACGCCGACGGCCTGGTGCTGGCCGCCGCCGTGGCCGCCGCCGTGGTGATGGCGGCACTGTCCTTCGCGCCGCCACAATGGGCCGCCGTCTTGCTGTTGCTGCTGTTGGGCATGGGCTGGATCGTGGCGCTGACCACCTTCAACGGCGTGGCGCAAGCCATCCTGCCGAACTGGGTGCGTGGCCGTGGTCTGGCCATCTACTTGATGGTGTTCAACGGCGCAATGGCGGCGGGCAGCCTGGGCTGGGGTTTGCTGGCGCAGGAAATCGGGGTGCCCGGCACCCTGCTGGCCGGCGCCGTGGGCTTGCTGGTGGCGGGCCTGGTGCTGCATCGCCTGCGCCTGCCGCAGGGCGAGGCCAATCTGGATCCCTCCAACCACTGGCCCGAGCCGCTGCTGGACGCGCCCATTGAACATGATCGCGGCCCGGTCATGGTGCAGATCGAATACCGCATCCGTGTGCAGGACCGCCCCGCGTTCCTGCAGGCGCTCAAGGCGGTGGCCGAAGAGCGTCGGCGCGACGGCGCCTACGCCTGGGGCGTGGCCGAACACACGGGCGAGCCCGAGCGCGTGCAGGAATGGTTTTTGGTGGAGTCCTGGGCCGAGCACTTGCGCCAGCACCAGCGCGTGTCGCACGCCGATGCCGACCTGCAAGGCGAAGCGCAGCGCTTTCATATCGGGCCGGAAAAACCCGTGGTGCACCATTTCCTGGCGCTGGACTTGCGCCAGGGCCAAGCGGAACAGCGGCCCAGGCTAGCGAGGCGGCGGACGAGTTGCGCAGCAGACTAGTGCGCCGAGGCGTCCAGGAAGCGGTGCACCACACGCACCGCCGCCGCGCCCTCGGCGATGCAGGCAAGCACGTGCTTGACGGATCCTGCACGCACCGCGCCCACCGCGAACACGCCGGGCTGCGAGCTTTCATACGCGCGCGCCTGCATGGACCCGGCTGCCGCCCGGCCCGTCAGGATGCAGCCCAGGTCATCGGTGTCCAGGCAGCCGTCCAACCAGGCGGTGTTGCCCTCGCCAGTGCCATCTGCCACCCGCCCGGTCGCCACGATCAAGCTGCGCGCCTCGATCATCTGGCCGTCATCGAGCCACACGCGATATGGGTAACAGGTGCTGTCAAAAGCCGTGGCCAGGCGCACGGGCATTACACGCGAGCCGAAGCGGCGGCTTTGCGTTTCGGCGCGGCGCAGCAGACCGCCGTCGCACAAGCCCGTGATGGTGCCGGGAAAGCCGGGCAAGGCCTGCTTGCCCGGCGTGTTAAAGCCCGACGCAGCGGCGCCCGACGCAGCGGCGCCCGACGGCCCGGATTCGCATAAAGAGCCGCCCACCAGCAAGGTGTGCAAGCCTTCCGAGGCGGCATAAGCCGCCGCCGCCAAGCCCGCCGGCCCGCCGCCTATCACGGCCAGGTCCAGCACCGGGTCGACCTGCCCCGCCGCCGCTCCCGACCGTGAAACAGCGCCGCCACGCGAAATGGCGCCGCCATAGGGCCGGCGCCGCAAATACCCGATGCGGCGCAGCATGAAGGCGCGCAGCACGATGTCTGCCAGCAACGGCTCGGCCAGCAGCAATTGGGTCAGCCCCGCGCGCGACAGGCGCAGCAGCCGGCTGTCGGAATCGGCGCGTGCGCTCACCGAGTTGGGGCGGTCGGTGAACAGGTCCAGGCTGCCGGTGAATTCGCCGTCGCGATGCATCAACAGGCTGTGCTGGCCGCCGTCGGGTTCGTCTTCCAGTACTTCGACGTACCCGTCCAGCACGATGTAGAAGGCGGCCTCCGCGCCGCCGCTTTGCAAGAGCACGGTGCCGGCCGACACCCGCACTTCCTCGCCGTAAGGCGCGGCCAGGCGGATCTGCTCGGGGCTCAGCATGGGAAACGCTTGCGCATGCAGGGCCGGTAACTCAGGCGGATGGCAAGCGGCGTCAACGGGCGGACGATTCATGGGATTCAATTCCGGGGCATCCGAAGAAAGCGGCAAGGTACAGCGCTAGGCTAGCTTCGGGCTGCCGGACGGTCTTGCGTACTTGGGTGCTGCTTTGTCTGAAAGAGCAGTGATCGTACACCGCGGCTAAAACCCCGGCTTGGACCCGGGCTGATACCGCCCGATGCGCTCTAGGCGTTGACCTTGCGCCAGGCCCCGGGCGACAGGCCCACCACGCTGGTGAACACCCGCGTCAGATGCGCCTGGTCGGCAAAGCCGCACAGCAGCGCGATGTCGGTGATGGAACGGCCCGGCATGCGCAGCAGGTCCTGCGCTTTTTGCACGCGCTGCTCCAGCAGCCAACGGTGCGGCGTGGTGCCCACCGTCTGCCGGAACGCCTTGATGAAATAGCTGCGCGACAAATTGCAGGCCTCGGCAATGTCGGCAATGGACGTGTCCGCGCGCAGGGACGACAACAGCATGTCCTTGGCCCGCGCTTCCAGCTTGCGCGACAGCACGCGGCCGCCGCCGGATTCCGTGAAGCCGCTGGTGGCGCCCGCGCCATAGCGCGACAGCAAGTGCGCGCCCAGCGCCAGGCTCAGGTGTTCGACGAACAGGCCGCCCTGTTGCTCCGGCTGCGCCAAGACGCTGGTCAACACATGAGACATATGCGCCAGCACGGGGTCACCCTGCCCTGCGCGCGGCAACAGGCTGCTGACGCGCGGGCCGCCGTTTTCGTCATTGATGCGCTCGATGAAAGCGCGCGACAGTTCGATCAGCACAAAATCGAAACCGCCATGCAGGTCGGCACGGTAATCGTCAGTGAAATCGCGGATATAGACCGACCCGATGTCGAAATCATGGGTCGATGCGTGGTTGCCTTGCAGGATGCGGCGTCGGTGTCCGCCCTGCATGGCCACGCCCACCAGATAGCCCCGGTCGGACGCGGGCGTGGCAACGTGGCCGAAATGTTTGTTGTCGGTGCTTTTGCGATAGAACGTCAGCCCGCCGCCTTCAAAATGCTGGTTCAAGATGAGCTTGCTGGCGGCACACCCAAGCGCGTCGGTCGCGGCGGTGGGCTTGGGCGCTGGGGCAGACAATACCGCTGTCTCGGACTCCGGGGCGAGCGCTGGCGCTAGGCGTGGGCGGGCAGGCATGGTGGTGGGTTCCCCAAAGTCACGATAGAAGCGGTACGGCCGGAAGATAGCAAACGATGTTGCCTTGCAACAAGCGTCGTCACGGTTTTTTTCAATGCCGTGGCCTGCATTGCAACCGCGCGGCATGTCATGCACGTTTCAAAGCCGCGTTTCAATGCCGCGTTTCAATGTCGCGTTCCACCGCCCCTAGCGGGGCAGCGCGGGCCCCGGCGTCAAGGGTCCCAAGGGTTGCCCACGCTGCGGCATCGGCGGCAGCTTCGGTTGCGCCGGGCCGCTCCATGGCGGCGGCGCGCGGTTTGCATTCGCGCCCGATGCCGGCTCCGGGTAGCGCGCGCCCCCGCAGGACGTGCCCAGGCAAGGCTGGCCGGTACGGCCGGGATCCACCTTCCTGGAACATGAAGTCCCCAGGCAGGTGTCCGGCAAGGTGCGCGCGGACGCGGGCGGCTGCGGCACGGTGGGAACGCCGTCCCGCGCCAGCGCGGGGCCAGCGGCCAGCGTGCCGCAAGCAAGCAGCCCGAAGGATGCGGCCAGGGTCAGGGCTTTCATCGCGGCTCCAAGGCAAGACGAACCAGGCACGAGTGTGCGCCCATTCGTCCGCCCCTCGCAACACGCGCGTCCTGGCCCCGGTTCAATCCAGCTTGATGTTCGTGCTTTCCACCACCTTGGCCCAGCGCGCACGTTCGCTCGCGAAGAACTGCGCCAGTTCGGCCGGGCTGCGCGTCACGATTTCGGCGCCCTGCTCGTTCAATTGCGCGGTGACGTCCGGCTGGGTCACGATCTGCGCCATCAGCATGGCCAGGCGTTCGGCCACGGGGTCGGTCATGGTCGCCGGCGCCATCACGCCCTGCCACGTACCGGACTCAAAGCCCTTCACGCCTTGTTCGGAAATGGTCGGAATGTCGGGCACGAGCTTCATGCGCTCGCCCTTCGAAATCGCCACCGCGCGCAGCTTGCCGGACTTGATGTGCGGCAAGGTCGCCAGCAGCCCGTTCATGATGATCTGGGTCTGCCCGCCGATCGTGTCCGTCACCGCTTGCGAGCCGCCCTTGTACGGCACGTATTCCCATTGCGCGCCCGTGGCCTGCTGCACGGCCACCGCCGCCAGGTGCGGCGCGCTGCCGATGGCCGTCACGGCAAAATTCAAGCGTTCTTTTTTCGACAGCGCCACCAGGTCCTGCAAGGTCTTGGCCGGCACGTCGGGGTGCACGGCCAACACGTGCGGCGAATAGGCCAGCATGCCGACGGCGCGCAGGTCCCTGGACGGATCGAACGACAGCTTGGTGTAGACGGACGGGCTGATGGCCAGGGCGCCTACGTCGCACAGCAGCACGGTATGCCCCTCGGACGCCTGCTGCACGACCAGCCCCGCGCCCAGGTTGCCGTTGGCGCCGGGTTTGTTCTCAACCACCACGGTCTGCTTCAGCGCATCGGACAGACGCGGCGCCAGGATGCGCGCGATGATGTCCGACGAGCCCCCGGGCGGATACGGCACGATGATGCGCACCGGCCGCGTCGGCCAATTCGCCGCTGCGCCGCTTGCGCCAGCGCCTGCTTGCTGCGCCCAGGCGGGCACCAGGGGCGACAGGCATAGCGCCGCGGCGCCGCCCAGGAAATGTCTCTTGCTTACGTTCATGCTGTCTCCACACGGGTTGATGTTGTTCTGGGATAAAACCGGCGCGGCGCCCTGCAACGCCTTGCCGCTTGCAAACGTCACACGGCGCCGCGCGTTTCCACGTACAACGCGTATAGCGAATGGCTGCTGGCCATGAACAGGCGATTGCGCTTGGCGCCGCCAAAGCACAGGTTGGCGCAGCGTTCGGGCAGGCGGATGTGGCCGATGGGCTTGCCCGCCGGGTTGAACACCATCACGCCGTCCAGCTCTTCGGGCTTGGCGCCGGCCGAGCCATTGCTGCCCCAGCCGCACCACAGGTTGCCGTCTTCATCGCACTTGATGCCGTCGATGGCGCCGGGGCCTTGCGCGTCGATATGCAGGCGCTTGCCCGATAGCGCACCGTCCGCGCCCACGTCGTAGGCCCACACCACGCGGTTGGGTTGGTGGCGCGACTCCACCACATAAAGAACCTTCTCGTCCGGCGAAAAGCACAGGCCGTTGGGCGCGGCCAGATCGCCCAGCGCCTGCGTCACGCGGCCGTCCGATGGGTCGATGCGGTAAACCCCATGCGGCAGTTCCGACTTGGCCTTGTCGCCTTCCCAATGGCCGCCGATGCCAAACGGCGGATCGGTGAACCAGATGGCGCCGTTGCGCTGGCAGATGATGTCGTTGGGCGAATTGAAGCGCTTGCCGTCGTAGCGGTCGGCCAGCACCGTGATGGAGCCGTCGTACTCCGTGCGCGTGACGCGCCGCGTCAGGTGCTCGCAGGTCAGCAGCCGGCCCTGGCGGTCGCGGGCCAGGCCGTTGCTGAAGTTGGCGGGCTTGCGGAATTCGCTGATTTCGCCGGTGGTGTCGTCCCAGCGCAGGATGCGGTCGTTGGGAATGTCGGACATCAGCAGATAGCGGCCGTCGCCTACCCACACCGGCCCTTCCAGCCAACGGAAACCCGTGGCCAGTTGTTCGACGGTGCTGCTGTAGATGCGGTATTTGGAAAATGCCGGATCCAGGATCTGCACGGACGAATCCGGGTAGCGTTGCTGCGGCGTAAAGCTGAACGACTGCGCCTGCGCCAGCGTGGCGGGTCCCAACGCCAATGCGGCGCCCAGCAGTCGGCGGCGGCCGGGTTGGGCCAAGGGGGCATGCTCCATCGGTGTCTCCTTTTGTCGGTGTAGTGCGATGGCAATGCGGTCGAGCGGGTGGGCGGCAGGCGGCGGGCCTTTGGCCCTTAAGTCACCGGGCCGGGGTTGAACAGCGCCAGGGCGTTGTGCAGCTTGAGCTTTTCCGCACAGGTCTGCTGGCGGCCGCTGGCCACGTCCAGCATCAGGCGAAACAGCTCCCAGCCCACGTCTTCGATAGACGCCTGGCCCGTGGCGATACGGCCGGCGTTCACGTCCATCAGGTCATGCCAGCGGCGCGCCAGGCTGTCGCGCGTGGCCACCTTGATGACCGGCACCTGCGCCAGTCCGTAGGGCGTGCCGCGCCCGGTGGTGAAGATGTGCAGGTTCATGCCGGCCGCCAGTTGCAGCGTGCCGCAGATGAAATCGCTGGCGGGCGTGGCGGCAAAGATCAGGCCCTTTTGCGTGAGGCGGTTGCCGGGCGACAGCACGCCGTGGATGGGCGACGAGCCCGACTTCACGATCGACCCCATCGCCTTTTCCACGATGTTCGACAAGCCACCCTTCTTGTTGCCCGGGCTGGTGTTGGCGCTGCGGTCGGCCATGCCGCGTTGCAGGTAATCGTCGTACCAGGCCATCTCGCGTATCAACGCGTCGGCCACTTCGGGCGTGGCGGCGCGCGCGGTCAACTGGTCGATGCCGTCGCGCACTTCGGTGGTCTCGGAGAACATCACGGTGCCGCCCGCGCGCACCAGCAGGTCGGTGGCGAAACCCACGGCGGGGTTGGCCGTCAAGCCCGAAAAGGCGTCGCTGCCGCCGCATTGCACACCTACCGTCAGGTCCGACACCGGGCAGGTTTCGCGGCGGCGCGCATTCAGCTTTTGCAGATGGCGTTCGGCGGTGCGCATGATCAGGTCGATCATCGACTGAAAGCCCACGTTCTCTTCGTCTTGCAGCACGATGGTGTCCACGCCTTCACCGTCGGCGCCCATGCCCTCGCCCGCGCGGATCGGAATGGCGCCCGGCGCCAGCAGCCGTTCGGGTTGCAGCTTTTCGCAGCCCAGGCTGACCACCATGGACGTGCCGCCGAAGTTCGGGTTGCGGGCGATGTTGTGCAGGGTGCGGATGGGAATCGCCGCGCCGGGGGCATCAATGGCCACGCCGCAGCCGTAGGTGTGTTCGATCCCGACCACGTCGTCCACGTTGGGGTAGCGCGGCAACAGTTCCTGCCGGATGCGCGCCACGGCGTGTTCGACCACGCCCTGCACGCATTGCACCGTGGTGCTGATGGCCAGGATATTGCGCGTGCCCACGGTGCCGTCGGCGTTGCGGTAGCCCTCGAACGTGTAGCCCTCCAGCGGCGGCAGCGGCGTGATGCGCGTGCCCACGGGCAGGTCTTGCAAGGTGCGCGCGGTGGGCATGGTGGTGACACGCTCGTTGATCCAGCTGCCGCGCGGCAGATCCTTGGCGGCAAAACCCACCACCACGTTGTAGCGCACCACGGGTTCGCCTTCGGCCAGGTCTTGCAAGGCCACCTTGTGCCCTTGCGGCACGGCGTCCACCAGTTGCAAGCCATCGGGCAACACCGTGCCGGCAGGCAGCCCCCCTTCGTTGGCCACGATCGCCACATTGTCTTGCGGGTGAATCTTGATAAGCACCGGTGTTTGGTCTGCCGCAACCTGCATGAAAAATCCTTTTGCCTGAGGGAGATACGCAGCGATGCACACGAATCCGCGCATCGGGTTCGTTATCGTACAACCATGAGAATATCCGCGAAATAGTTGATGAATAAATTTCGGGTTTCCCCTTGTCTACAAGTACATACATAGAGCAATCATCTTGAAATTGGGGTGTTTCGTGTTGTACGATGACTTACATTCAACGCGGCATCTACCGCGCACCTACGCCCCCGACCAGGGGCTGTCTTTTTTGGAGAATTCATCATGACCCTGACCGGCCAAATGCTGATCGGCAACAGCGCCGTCCTGGGCTCGGGCGCGGCGCAACACGCCATCAACCCCGCCACCGGCGAACGCCTGGAACCCGCCTTCCCCGCGGGATCGGCGGACGACGTCGCGCGAGCCGCTGAGTTGGCCCGCGCCGCCTTTGACCCCTACCGCGCCGCGCCGCTGGAAACCCGCGCGCAGTTCCTGGAAAGCATCGCCGAAGGCATCCTGGCGCTGGGTGACGCGCTGATTGAACGCACCCACCTGGAAACCGGCCTGCCCGTGGCGCGCCTGCAAGGCGAACGTGGCCGCACCGTGGGCCAGTTGCGCCTGTTTGCGCGCGTGGTGCGCGACGGCTACTTCCTGGACGCCACCATCGACCCCGCGCAACCGGAACGCCAGCCACTGCCGCGCGCCGACCTGCGCCTGGCCAACGTGCCGCTGGGCCCCGTGGCGGTGTTCGGCGCCAGCAACTTCCCGCTGGCCTTCTCGGTGGCTGGCGGTGACACCGCATCGGCGCTGGCCGCCGGTTGCCCCGTCATCGTCAAGGCGCACAATGCGCATCCCGGCGCCTCTGAAATGGTGGGCCGCGTGATCCAGGCCGCCGTCGCCAAGCACGGCTTGCCCGAAGGCACCTTCTCGTTGCTGTTTGGCGCCGGTAGCGAAATCGGCACCGCCCTCGTTTCGCACCCGGCCATTGCCGCCGTCGGCTTCACGGGCTCGCGCCGTGGCGGACTGGCGCTGGTTGCGGCCGCCAATGCCCGCCCGGTGCCGATTCCCGTCTACGCCGAAATGTCCAGCATCAACCCGGTGTTCCTGATGCCGGCCGCCCTGGACGCGCGCGCCGAAGCCATCGCCCGTGGGTTTGTGGATTCACTGGCCATGGGCGTGGGCCAGTTCTGCACCAACCCCGGCCTGGTGATCGGCGTGGAAGGCCCGGCGCTGGACCGCTTCCGTCAAGCCGCCGCCGAAGCCGTCAAAGCCAAGGGTGCGGCCACCATGCTTACCCCCGGTATCTTTGCCGCCTACCAGGACGGCGCCGACGCGCTGGCCAAGCACGCCAGCGTCACCACGCTGGGCCAGGGCGAAGCGTCCAAGCCGGAAGCCAACGCCGCCGGCGCGGTCGTGTTCGGCACGCAAGCCGACCGCTTCCTGGCGTCGCACGAGCTGGAAGCCGAAGTGTTCGGCCCCGCCTCACTGGTGGTGGCCTGCCGCGACGTGGCCCAGATGACGGCCGTGGCCGAGCACCTGGAAGGCCAGTTGACGGCCACTCTGTTCGTGGACGATGCCGACGTGGCGCAAGCCCAAGCGCTGCTGCCCGTGCTGGAACGCAAGGCCGGCCGCATCCTGGCCAACGGCTACCCGACCGGCGTGGAAGTCAGCCACGCCATGGTGCATGGCGGCCCCTTCCCGGCCACGTCGAACCCGGCGTCCACGTCGGTGGGCGCCACCGCGATTCGCCGCTTCCTGCGCCCGGTCTGCTACCAGGACCTGCCCGACGCGCTGCTGCCCGACGGCGTCAAGCGCGCCAACCCGCTGTCGCTCATGCGCATGGTCGATGGGGTGATGACGCCAGCCTGACGCCGCAGCGCCACACTGGTTTTATCCCGGGTTGCCAAGGCCACGGGGGGCAAGCCATAATCTGCGCTCGTTAAATAATTGATAAGTGTTCGCATTAGCATTAATCGCTGTTCATGGATGCGGACACTTATCGCGAGCGAGCGGGATCTTGAGCGCTGCCCCCCCTTTGTCCCAGGACTTTGAACACCTGTACGGCAACCATCACCACTGGTTGCTGGCCTGGGTGAACTGGCGCCTGGGCAACGCAGCCGACGCGGCGGACCTGGCGCACGACGCTTTCGTGCGACTCTTGACCCGCCCCTGCCACTTCGACACCCCGCAGCAGGCGCGCAGCTACTTGCGCAAGATGGCCAACGGCATGTGCGTGGACCTATGGCGCCGCCGCAGCCTGGAACAAGCCTGGCTGGACGCGCTTGCCGCCCAACCCGAACCCACCGTGTCGTCCGCCGAGGACCAGGCCATGGTGCTTGAGGCGCTGGGCGAAATCGACACCATGTTGCGTGAACTGCCGCCCAAGGTTGCGCACGCCTTCGTCATGGCGGTGGCCTGCGAAATGACTGACCAGGAAGTGGCCGACACGCTGAACGTATCCGCGCGCATGGTGCGCAAGTACGTGGCGCGCGCCATGCTGTGCTGCATGAAGCTCGAAGCCCGACTGGTCGCCGAAACGATCACCCCCGCCCCGGCCACGCCATGAACACCCTGGCCGCGTCCGAACCCACGCACGACGTCATGGAAGAAGCCGCCGAGTGGTACGCCTTGCTGCGCACCGGCCAGGCGTCCGCCGCCGAGCGCCAGCAATGGCGGCAGTGGCTGGACCGGGGCGCCGAGCAGCGCCAGGCCTGGAGCTACGTGGAACGCATCGATCGCCGCTTCAACCCCTTGCAAACCAGCCCCGACCGCAACGCCGCCGTGTCGGCGTTCCACCAGGCCATCAGTGCCGCGCCGCGCCGTCGGCGCCAGGTCTTGCTGGGCTTGGGCGCGGCTTTCGGCCTGTCGTGCTTGGGCTGGACCGCATGGCGCCAGACACCCTTGTCCACCCTGGCCACCCTATGGGGCACCGACTACCGCGCCGGCGTGGGCGAAACGCGGCAAGTGACACTGGCTGACGGCACCCGCGTCTGGATCAATGCGCTCAGCGCCTTCAACGTGGCCTACAGCGACACGCAGCGTCGGCTGCAATTGGTGGCGGGCGAAATCCTCGTCGATACCGGCAAGGACCCGCTGCGCCCGTTTTTCGTGGACACCGAACAAGGCTCTTTGCAGGCCCTGGGCACGCGCTTTTCGATCAGCGAGGCCGACACGGACACGTTGGTCGCCGTCTATGACGGCGCGGTCCGCGTGACCACCTTGCGTTCGGGCGCCAGCGAAGTCGTCTCGGCGGGCCGGCAGGCGCGGTTCAGCCGCGACACCTTGCAGCCCCTGGCGCCGGCCGACCCCGCGCGCGAAAGCTGGCGCCAAGGCTTGCTGCTGGCCGACGGCACGCCTTTGTCGGAAGTGGTGGCGGCGCTACGCCGCTACCATGCCGGGCACCTGGGCCTGGCGCCGCCACTG
The DNA here is from genome assembly GCF_038594925.1 of Achromobacter sp. JD-1. Lineage (NCBI taxonomy): Bacteria > Pseudomonadati > Pseudomonadota > Betaproteobacteria > Burkholderiales > Alcaligenaceae > Achromobacter > Achromobacter sp. JD-1. The sequence goes on from NZ_JBCGCS010000030.1 coordinate 44,265, forward strand.
CGGAATCTGCCGGTGTTTGGCAGCTATCCGCTGAACGACGTGGACCGCGCGCTGGACATGCTGGCCTCGGTGCTGCCCATCCGCCTGCAGCGCACCTTGCCCTGGTGGATCAGCCTTGAACCGCGTGCGTAGAAAATAAATCCAAAAAAAATCAAAAAAAGTCCGCGCGGCGGTTCCGGGTTTTGAAGACAGGTTCGATTTAGGAAAGTGAGAGCTCCTGCAACGCAGGACATTGCCAACTTCCTTTTCCTTTTTCGCAAGCGCGCACAGGTTCCGTCATGTCCCATCGTTTTACCCCCGCCCCCACGCTGGCGCTGGCCCTCGCCCTGTCGGCGATCTGGGCGCCGGCCCTGCATGCCCAGCCCACGGCGGCGGGCGCCGGCCAGGCCAGTGAACTGCTGACGTTCGACATTCCCGCCGCCCCCGTCGCGCAGGTGCTGACCCGCCTGGCCAATGAAACCGGCATCTTGCTGGCCGCCCCGCCGCAACTGCTGGCCGGCCGCCAAAGCAGCGGCGTGCGCGGACGCTATTCCCGCGCCGACGCCCTGAGCCAGGCGCTGGCCGGCACCGGCCTGCGCGCCACGCGCGAGGCGCCCAACCAGTTCCGTCTGTCCGCCATCCCCGACGCGGGCACCGCCACCACGCTGGAACCGGTCACCGTGACCGCCACCGGGCTGGGTAGCGGCCTGCCCCCCGCCTACGCGGGCGGCCAGGTGGCCACGGGCGGCCGCGTCGGCCTCTTGGGCAACATGAGCGACATGGACACGCCGTTCAGCGCCACGCAATACACCGCCAAGCTGATCGAAGACCAACAGGCGCAGAACATTGGCGACGTGCTGGTCAACGACCCATCGGTGCGCAACACCTATTCACGCGGCGCGGGGCGCGACGAGTTCAACATCCGCGGCTTCACGCTGTTCAACTATGACGTATCGTTCAACGGCCTGTACGGCGTGTCGCCGCGCAACGCCAGTTCACTGATCGGTGTCGAACGCGTGGAAGTGCTGCGTGGCCCCAATGCCCTGCTCAACGGCATGGCCCCTTACGGCTCGGTGGGCGGGGCCATCAACCTGGTGCCCAAGCGCGCCGGGGCCGAACCGCTTAACCGCTACACGGTCAACTACATCGGCGACTCGCAGTTCGGCGTCCACGCCGACCTGGCGCGCCGCTACGGCGACAGCAAGGAATGGGGCGTGCGCCTGAACGTGGCCGGCAGCGATGGCGACCTGCCCCAGGACGGGTCCAAGGAAAGCCTGGGCGCGGTGGCGCTGGGCCTGGACTACCAAGGCGAGCGCTTCCGAGTAGACGGCGACATCAACTACCAGAACCGCAACACCGACGCACGCAGCGGCTTGCTCTTCGCGCCGGCGCCGGGCACGGACATCGGTTCCGCGCCCGACGCGCGCCGCAACTTCTTCCCATCGTGGACCTATTGGAAAACCAAGGAATGGTCGGGCGCGCTGCGCGCCGAATACGACCTGACGCCGGATTGGACGGTGTATGGCGCAATCGGCGCGCGCAAGCACGACTTTGAAAGCCTGCAAACCAGTTGGCTGATGCTGGACACCAATGGCGACATCGGCGCCGTGCCCGCCCGCCTGAATGAATCGCTGCTGAGCAAGACCGGCGAAGTCGGCCTGCGTGGTCGCTTCAACACCGGCCCCGTCAAGCACGAGCCCTCGATCAGCGCCAGCGCGCTGGACATCGACTATTCGTCGGCGCGCATCCGTTCCAGCACCATCTTTTCCAACCTGTACGACCCGGCCGACCTGCCCAAGCCGAACATCGCGCGCCCCGGCGACCTGCCCCGCACCAGTGAGTCGCGCTTATACAGCGTGGCGCTGGCCGACAAGCTGTCGTTTGCCGATGACCGCGTCCAGATCATTGCGGGCTTCCGGCACCAGCGTATCGAATCGACCAACTTCGATGCCGCCACGGGCCGCACCGCGTCCGAATACAAGAAGTCGGCCGTCACGCCCGCCTTCGCCTTGACGGTGCGCCCCACGCAACGCCTGTCGCTGTACGGCAACTACATCGAGGGCTTGAGCCAGGGCGCCACCGCGCCTGAAGGCGCCGTCAACGCGGGTGAGATGTTTGCCCCGGAAATCGCCAAGCAGATCGAAGTGGGCGGCAAGTACGACTTCGGCGACTTCTCCACCACGCTCAGCGCGTTCCAGATTGAAAAGCCCAGCAGCTATCTGGATCCGGCCTCGCTGCGCTACGTGTCCAACGGCCAGCAGCGCAATCGCGGCCTGGAATTCCTGGTGCAAGGTGACGCCGCGCCCGGTGTGCGACTGCTGGGCGGCGTGGCCTACACCGACGCGCGCCTGACCCGCACGGAAGGCGGCGTCAACGATGGCAACCACGCACCGGCCGTGCCGCGCTTTCAATTCAACGCGGCGGCGGAATGGGACACGCCCTTTCTGCAAGGCCTGACCTTGACCGCGCGCATGCTGCGCACCACCCAGCAGTACGTGGACGTCGGCAACACGCAGACGATCCCGGGCTGGACGCGCTTCGACCTGGGCGCGCGCTATGCGTTCAACGCCAACGGCACGCCGATGGTGGTGCGAGCCACGGTGGAAAACGTGTTCAACAAGAACTACTGGCAGTCCGCCGCGCGCGAAGGCCTGACCGTTGGCGCGCCCCGGACGGTGCTGCTGTCGGTGTCGGCGGAGTTCTGATCGGACGCGGTAACTAGGCCGCGCCCCCGCGCGGCAGCTCTACCCGAAAGCGGGTGATGCCATCGCGTGATTCCGCGTTGATGCGCCCGCCATGGCTCTGCACGATCTGCTGCGCAATGAACAGCCCCAGGCCCAGCCCGTCAGGGTTGTCGGCCCGGCGCTCGCCCCGGCGAAACGGGTTGAACAGGTGCGGCAGCAAAGCCGGGGCAATCGTGCCGCCATTGCTGACGGTCACGGTGACCCGGTCCGCCGCCGCGCCATCGGCCTCTACATGCACGGGTACATCGCGCTCGCCATGGTGCAAGGCGTTGCCAATCAGGTTGGCAAACACCTGGCACAGGCGTTCGCCGTCCCACACGCCCGCCATGTCGCCCACGCAATCACAATCGATCTGGCGGTCGGGAAAGCCCGTCTGCGCTTCATCCACCGTGCGGCGCACCAGCGTATCCATGCGCTGCGGCGCCGACGCCAGCGTCAGGCCGCCAGCCTGGCGGATGCGCGTCACGTCCAGCAGGTCGTCGATCAGCCGCGCCATGCGCTCACTGCTTTGCAGCATGCGCTGGGCCAGGCCGGCCACGCGCGTCGGGTCGTTCTGCCGCTGCAGCAGGGCCGCGCCCATGACGATGGACTGCAAAGGCGTACGCAGGTCATGGCTTAGCACCGCCATGAACATCTCGTTGATGCGCAGGGCTTCGGTGCGCTCTTCCAACTGCTGCGCCAGCGCGCGCTTGCGCTCGTGCAGTTCGAAGAACACGTTGGCCTTCATGCGCAGCATGTGCGGGTCGATCGGCTTGTACAGAAAGTCCACGGCGCCGCTTTCGTAGCCACGGAACTGCCAGTTCTGCTCGCGCGAGCCGGCGGTGATGAAAATCAGCGGAATGTGGCGGGTGCGCTCGCTGCCCCGGATCAGCTCGGCCAGTTCGAAGCCGTTCATGTCGGGCATTTGCACATCCAGCAGGGCCAGGGCCACGTCGCCATGGTTCAGCAGCAGTTCAAGCGCTTCGGGGCCGGACTGTGCTTTCAGCACCTGGACCCGGCTGCTATCCAGCAGCGCTTCCAGCGCGACGAGGTTTTCGGGTACATCGTCGACCAGCAGGCACTTGATGCGTTCTTCTTGTGGTTTGGGGGGCGTCAGGAACATGGTGTCAAGGCAGTGTTGGGTTACAGCACAGGCTGCGTTGGCAATTGGGACAGCATGGCGGCAATTTCGTCAGGCGTCAGGACATCGTCCACGGCAAAACGCGCCAATGCCGCATTCGGCATGGTGGGCATGGCGGCGGACGACGGCGCTTGCACCACGGTGCGGCCCCCGGCGGCGTTGATCGCCGCCAGGCCTTGCGCGCCGTCTTCGTTCGCGCCGGACAGCAAGATGCCCATCAATCGGTCGCCATAGCTGTCGGCGGCGGATTCAAACAAGACGTCAATCGATGGCCGCGAAAAAAACACGGGCGCGCCCACCGACAAGGCCAGGCGAGGCCCCTGGTCCACCAGCAAGTGGTAGTCCGGGGGCGCAAAGTACAGATGGCCGGGCTGTATCGGAAGCTGGTCTTCCGCCTCCAGCACGGGCAAGGCGCAGCGTTCGCGGAAAATATCCACGAGCAGGCTGCGGCGGTCGCGTGGCAGGTGCAGCACCACGATCACCGCCGCGCACAGCCGCGCGGGCAAGGCCGGCACCAGCGCGTTCAAGGCGTCGATGGCGCCCGACGACCCGCCGATGACGATGGCGTCAATGCGGTTCCATGGCCCGGCATTCGCGCTCATAGCCCCGCCTTCTTGCGGTAAATGCGCTCTTCCAGCACGAAGTCGTCGAAGTTGTCGGCCTGCGCCGAAAACCGCAGCGACTCGCGCGAGCCCAAACCCAGAAAGCCGCGATGCACCAGCGCGTCGTGAAACAGCCCCAGCGCGCGGCTTTGCAGGTCGCGCTCGAAATAGATCAGCACATTGCGGCACGAAATCAGGTGCACTTCGGCAAACACGCTGTCGGTGGCCAGGCTGTGATCCGAAAACACCATGTGTTCGCGCAAGCGCTTGTCGAACACCACACGCCCGTACCGGGCCGTGTAGTGGTCCGACAAAGACGTACGCCCGCCGGACCGCGCGTGGTTGTTGCTGAAGGCCGCCACCCGGTCCAGGTCGAACACGCCCTGCTCGGCGGCGCGCAGCGCGTGCGGGTTGATGTCAGTGGCGTAGATCAGCGCGCGGTCCAGCAAGCCTTCTTCGGCCAGCAGGATGGCAAGCGAATAGACCTCTTCGCCCGCGCTGCACCCCGCCACCCACACTTTGATGGACGGATAGGTGCGCAAGAGGGGAATGACCTCGGTGCGCAGCGCCAGAAAATACGCCGGATCGCGAAACATGTCGCTGACCTGCACGGTCAGGAATTGCAGCAGCGCGGTAAATACCGAGGGCTCGTGCAGCACGCGGTCTTGCAGTTGCGACAGCGTTTTGCAGCCGAACTGCGTCAGCGCGCTTTGCAGGCGCCGCTTCAGCGAGGCCTGCGCATATTGCCGAAAGTCGTAGTGGTAATGGTGATAGATCGCATCAAGCAGCAGGCGCTGCTCGATATCATCAACACGGGCTTTGGCGGAGGCGGGCATGGGGGTGTTCTGCGGAAATCGGCGCGGGCGGCAGCGTTAGCTGCGCATCCAGACGCGCACCAGGGACAGCAGCCGTTCAACGTCCAGCGGCTTGGCGATGTAGTCATTGGCGCCCGCCGCCAGACACTTTTCCTGATCGTCCTTCATGGCCTTGGCGGTCAGCGCAATGATGGGCAAGCGCCGCCACTCGGGCCGATTGCGAATGTGGCGCATCGCCGTGTAGCCGTCCATCTCGGGCATCATGATGTCCATCAGCACCAGGTCGATCGCGGGCACGCCATCAGCCCCGGCGCGCTCCAGCGCATCCAGCGCCTCGCGGCCATTGCGCGCAATTTCCACCCGCAGGCCGGTGGGCTCCAGGATGCTGGACAGCGCGAACACATTGCGCACGTCATCCTCCACCACCAGCACCGTGCGGCCCTCCAGCGCCGAATCGCGGCTGCGCGCCAGCTCCAGCATCTGGCGGTGCTCGGGCGGCAGTTCGGCTTCCACCTGATGCAGGAACAAGGTCACCTCGTCCAGCAGGCGCTCGGGCGAACGCGCGTCCTTGATGATGATGGATTTGGAAAAGCGGCGCAGGTGCTGCTCTTCGTCGCGCGACAGCGCGCGGCCCGTATAGACGATGACCGGCGGGAACGACACGCTGTCCTGCTCGGCCATCTGTTCCAGCAACTCGTAGCCGCTCATGTCGGGCAGGTTCAAGTCCATCACTACGCAATCAAAGGTGTTCTCGCGCAGCAATGCCAGTGCGGCCTGCGCCGTGGCGGCGGGCACGATCTCGACGTCATTGCGCGCCAGCAGTTGGCGCACGCTTTCGCGTTGGCGGTCGTCATCTTCCACCACCAGCACGCGCCGCACATGCTGCGTGAACTTGGCCTCCAGGCGCCGCAAGGCTTCGACCAGCTCTTCGCGCTTGACCGGTTTCAGCGCGTAGCCCACCGCGCCTCGGCCCATGGCTTCCTGCGCATAGTCGGCCACCGACACCACGTGCACGGGAATATGCCGGGTCTGCGGGTTGCGCTTCAGTTGGTCCAGCACGCCCAGGCCGGAAAAGTCGGGCAGGTTCACATCCAGCACGATGGCGTTGGGCCGCTTGCGCACCGCCAGGTCCAGGCCGTCCGTCGCGGTGTGCGCCAACAGGCAGCCAAAGCCCATTTCGCGCGCCAGATCGGCAAGAATGCCGGCAAAGCGCTCGTCATCTTCAATGACCAGAATGCTGCGATCGGACTCCGGGCCGTCGCTGGCGGGCGGTTCAGCGGCGGGCGCCGTGGCAGGCCGCGCTTGAGCCACGGGCGGGCGTTGCTTGGGCGCATCCCACAAGGTCGGCGCCGTGGCCCGGGACGATGCCGCCGCGCCACCCGCACCGGTCGCTGGCTGCTGGCCTTCCAGGCGCACCGGCACTTCCAGGGTAAAGACGCTGCCCTGCCCGGGCGTGCTTGTCACGGTCAGCTTGCCGCCCAGCAGTTCGGCCAGGTCGCGCGAAATCGACAGGCCCAGCCCCGTGCCGCCGTACTTGCGATGGGTGCTGCCGTCGGCCTGGCGGAACGCTTCAAAAATCAATTCCTGTTGCTCGGCCGGAACACCAATGCCGGTGTCGTGCACGGCAAAGGCCAGCCGCTCGCGCCCTTGCCCCAGCACCCGCGACACCCGCAAGGTGACGTTGCCGCGCTCGGTGAATTTCAGCGCATTGGACAACAGGTTCTTCAGCACCTGGCCCAGGCGCTTGGGGTCGGTATGCATGGTGGCGGGCACGGCCTGCTCGATGTCCAGCTCCAACGCCAGGCCTTTTTCCAACGCCATCGGCCGCAACGGCTCCAGCAGGCGCTGCAAGGTCGGCGCAATGGGCACCTGCTCGATTTCCATGGTGGCCTGTCCGGCCTCGATCTTGGCCAGATCCAGAATGTCGTTGATCAGCGTCAGCAGGTCGCTGCCGGCCGCGTAAATGGTCTGCGCGTACTTGACCTGCTCGGCGCTGAGGTTGCCCGGTTTGTTGTCCGACAGCAGCTTGGCCAGGATCAGCGTGGAATTCAAGGGCGTGCGCAATTCGTGGCTCATGTTGGCCAGGAACTCGCTCTTGAACTGGCTGGCCTGCGTCAGTTGGCGCGCTTTTTCGGTCAGCGCGCCCTGCACCCGCAGCAACTGTTCGGCCTGCGCTTCCAGATTGGTATTGGTCTGCTCAAGCTCGGTCTGCTGCAGTTCCATGCGCGCCTGCGACTCCTGCAGGATGCGGCTTTGCTGCTCAAGCTCTTCATTGCTGACGCGCAGTTCTTCCTGCTGCGTCTGCAGTTCTTCCGCCTGACGCTGGGTTTCTTCCAGCAGCGCCTCAAGGCGGCTACGGTCCTGACCCGCGCGGATCGCCGACGCCAGCATTTCCGACGCGCCTTCCAGCAGGCTGCGCTCCAGGTCACCCACTGGGTGATTGAAGCCCAGTTCAATCACGGCATAGACGCGGTTGTTATGCATGGCGGGCGCCAGCATCAGTTCAGCCGGATTGGAGCGCCCCACGGCCGAGGCCAATTCCAAATGCCCCGCCGGCACGTCGCGCACATGCAGCAAGCGGCGCGAGGTGACCGCCTGGCCCGTCAGCCCTTCGGCGGGCAGGAATTTTTGCGCCAGACGTTCGGGCGGCAGCGCGAAGCCGCCGAACAATTCCAATTCCCCCGTACTGCGCTCGACCACATAGCCCGCGCCCACGTCCGCATTCAGGTATTCGGCCAGGTAGTCCAGCGTGCGCTTGCCGATCTCGTCCAGACGCTGATCGCCCTGCAGCCGCAGACTAAGGCCCGAAAGCCCGGTCGTCACCCAGGACTGGCGCGCCTTGGCCTGATATTCGCGTACGGTCATGCCGGCCGAAATGGAGATCAGCACCAGCAACAGCAGCGAACCGCCCCAGGAGTAATAGGCCGAGGTGGTGGTGGCGTCGGACCAGGCGTTCTTGCCCGCCGCCAGTTCCTCCATCTGCCGCGTGTACAAATCAGCGACCAGGTCGCGCAGCCGATCCATCGCCTCTTTGCCGGTGTCGGTACGGACCACGGCCAGCGCGCCTTCCACGTTGCCCGCCTTGCGCATGTCGATGGTGCTCTGCAACTCGGCCAGCTTCTGTCGGGTGATGCCTTCGATATCGTTGACCAGGCGGCGCTGCCCGGAGTCGTGGTCGGTGGCCCCCCGGATCACGGCAAGGCGCTGCTGGATCAAGGGCAGCGAACGCAGATACGGTTCCAGATAAGAGGGGTCGCCGGTAAGCAGATAGCCGCGCTGGCCGATCTCGGCATCCTTGACCGCTGAATTGAACAGGCTCAGCTGGCGCAGGGTCTCGGTGCTGCGGTCCATGGCCATGACCGCGTTGGACCGTCCATCAGCCGAGCGCACGTTGACGAAGGCGATCAGCAGCGTGGCAAGCGCCGCCGTCAAGAAACCGGCCAGCAGCGTCCGAGGAAAGGCAGAGCGGTTGGCGGGCTGCGACGACGATTTTGGCATGGTGGCGGGTGGGGGTTGGGGCTGGGAATTCGTGGCAGGAATTCGCGTCGGGAATTCGCTAAAGGTGAAATCCTACCGGAATTTTTCCCGCCGCCCTGCCGCGCCGGCTGGCCGCCCCGCTGCCCCGCCCGCCCTGCCGGTTTGGCCCCGCTTACTGGGGTCGCAACTTGCCGTCCGCAATGATCTTTGCCCACTTGGCTTGTTCCCCGGTTTGAAACGCGTTGAACTCGGCAGGCGTGTTCGGCGTGTACGCCAAGCCCAGGCCCTTCATCTTCGCGTCCACCTCGGGCTTGGCGATGATGGCCGCAATCGCCTTGTTCAAGCGGTCGACCACCGCCGGCGGCGTATTGGCGGGCGCGTAAATGCCCTGCCAACTGCTGACGTCGAACCCCGCCACGCCCGCTTCCTGCATGGTGGGCACGTCGGGCATGACCTCGGTGCGCTTGGCTGACGTGACGGCCAGCGCGCGCACCTTGCCGCTCTTCACATAAGGCAGAGCCACCAGCGCGGTTTCAAACGAGCTGGGAATCTGGCCGCCGATCAGGTCCTGGATGGCTGGCGCGCTGCCTCGGTACGGCACGTGCGTGAGATGCGCGCCGGTCAATTGCTTGAACACTTCGCCCGACAGATGCTGCGACGTGCCCTGGCCCGCCGAACCAAAAGCGATGGTGTCCGGGTTGGCCTTGGCCGCCGCCACCACGTCCTGCACCGTCTTATAGGGCTGGTTCGCGCCCACCAGCAACACGTTCGAGATGCTGCCCAGCAAGATCACCGGCGCAAAGTCGCGGGCGGCGTTGTAGTTGATGCCGGGCAACAGCGCCGGGTTGATCGCGTGCGTGGCAATGGTGCCCAGCAGCAAGGTGTAGCCGTCCGGCTTGGCGCGCGCCACCGCGTCGGCGCCCAGCACGCCGCCCGCCCCGCCCTTGTTTTCCACCAGCACGGTCTGGCTCAGGCTGGCGCCCAGTTCCTGCGCGACCATCCGGCCCAGGATGTCGGACGTGCCGCCCGCCGCGAACGGCACCACCAGGGTGATCGGCTTGGCGGCCGGCCAGTCGTCGGCGGCATGGGCGGCGACGCCCAGGGTGGTCAGGGCCAGCGCGGCCAAGGTACGGCGGAACAAGGGAAATGCCTTCAAGGTTTGTCTCCTGATTGGGACCCGAGGGTAAGGTCGTCTTTTCTTGTACGTTGTCGTACAACTTATCGGAAACGGAGAATACTGCGGCAAATACCGGCATTTCAATCTAGGGTAATTACGGAGCTTTTTTTACCGCGGGATGTAGCGATTCTTCACTCAAGATCCGAGCGCATCCCGGACCTATTGCCTACCTTAATTTCATGTTGTACGATGACCGACATCTATTCAAGACAGATGGCCCCGCCATCGCCCAGATCGCTTTTCTTACTTACTTTTTATTGGATGAAGGCATGACGACTCCCCAGGAACTCAAGGAAATCGTATCGGAAGGCTTGCTCTCCTTCCCCGTGACGGACTTTGACCAGAACGGCGATTTCAACCCCAAGACCTACGCCGCCCGCCTGGAATGGCTGGCCCCGTACGGCGCCACCGCGCTGTTCGCCGCCGGCGGCACGGGCGAGTTCTTTTCCTTGGCGCCCCAGGAATATTCAGACGTCGTCCGCACCGCCGTGCAGACCTGCGCCGGCAAGGTGCCCATCCTGGCCGGCGCGGGCGGCCCCACCCGCACCGCCATCGCCTATGCACAAGAAGCCGAGCGCCAGGGCGCCAAGGGCATCCTGCTGCTGCCCCACTACCTGACCGAAGCGGCCCAGGACGGCATCGCCGCCCACGTCGAACAGGTTTGCAAGTCGGTCAAGATCGGCGTCATCGTTTACAACCGCGCGCAGTCGCGCCTGTCGGCCGACAGCCTGGCCCAGTTGGCCGAACGCTGCCCCAACCTGGTCGGCTTCAAGGACGGCATCGGCGACATCGAAGCCATGGTCCGCATCCGCCGCAAAATGGGCGACCGCTTCTCGTACCTGGGCGGCCTGCCCACCGCCGAAGTCTATGCCGCCGCCTACCGCGCGCTGGGCGTGCCGGTGTATTCCTCGGCCGTCTTCAACTTCGTGCCCAAGACCGCCATGGACTTCTACCGCGCCATTGCCGCCGGAGATTCCGACACCACCAACCGCTTGCTGGACGACTTCTTCCTGCCGTACCTGGAAATCCGCAATCGCAAGGCCGGCTACGCCGTCAGCATCGTCAAGGCTGGCGCGAAACTTGTCGGCCATGACGCCGGCCCCGTGCGCGCGCCGCTGACCGACCTGACCGGCGAAGAAATGGAAATGCTCAACGCGCTGATCAAGAAGCTCGGGCCCCAGTAAACGCCCAGCTATAAAACCAGCCACTGGCTGACAAGAACGCCCTCGGATTTTCGAGGGCGTTTTTTTGCTCACTGTTTTTGCCGACGCATTGGGCACAAACCCGCATCGCCGTTTGTCTCACCTGTATGTTGTCATACAGCATACTGTTCCGGCGGGCTCGATATCGTGGCATCAACGCCGGAACCCCGTTCTATCGCCCCGTTGAACGCCCGGCCGCGGCGTCTGGAAGGCGTACACTTGCGGCTCCGGACGCGGGCTCATGGCCCGCTGCAATTGCCACACCCCCATAAGAGAGACGATGGAAACTCCCGCCCGGCCCCGCCAGCGTTCGCGCCTGACAGACGTGGTCATCGAGGAACTGAACAAGCGCCTGGATGCCCGCACCTATCGCGCCGGCGACAAGCTGCCGTCGGAACACGCACTGTGCGACGAATTCAACGTCAGCCGCACGGTCATCCGCGAAGCGGTCGCGTCGATGCGCCTGAGCGGCCGGTTGGTCAGCAAGCCCGGCATCGGCGTATTCGTCACCGAAGACCGCGAAAAGCCCATCGACTTCGTCATCGAACCGGCCACCGATCCGCGCTGGGCGCTGCACATCATGGAGCTGCGCGCGGGGCTTGAAGTCGAAGCCTGTGGGCTGGCGGCCGAGCGCCGCAGCGCGTCCGACCTGAGCGGCATCGTCGAAGCGTTCGACGCCTTCAACCGCGCCACGCGCGACATGGAAGCCGCCGTCAAGGCCGACTACGAATTCCATCTGTCCATCGCCAAGGCGTCGAACAACCCGCACTTTCCCGCGCTGCTGCGCGCCGCCGTGCGCGACGTCATGCTGGACTTGAACATCAAGCACGGCGGCAAGACGCCCGAAGAATTGGAAACCTACGAAACCCGCAACGTGCGCGAGCACGAAGCCATCCTGACGGCCATCATGCGCCGCGACCCCGGCGCCGCGCGCGCCGCCATGGCTCGCCATCTGGGCGACAGCATCGCGCGCTACCGCAAACTGCTATCTCAAGGCCCCGCGCAGTAAGCCGTTTTACCAGGTGAACCGTGCCGGCAATGTCACCGCCGGCACGGCAATTACGGGAATCCCCTTACTTGCTAGCTTGTATGACCACTGCCATCATACGTCTTATGACTTAGCGGTCGGGAAGGACGCCGGTTTGCCGGCCCTGCCCGCCCCGCCAAGCATGACCCTCGTTATGACCCACGTTGTACAAGTACCGCCGATGAGTCCGATCCTTTCCCTACGCACCACGTTCCAGCGCTACACGACGCGTATCCATCGGCATACCCCCTGACCGCATAGTCCGGTCACACCGCGCCCGTTCCGGGCCCGCTTCCCTTTCCCCTCCGCACTCGTGCGCCACTGCCCGGCCCCGGCCGGCGATCGGCTGCGCGCGTTGCGGAAGGTTTCGGCTTTCCCCCGCTTATCCCAAGCGTTTTCGACCCCCTCCCCAGGAGCATTCTTCATGCGTAAGTTTCTGACCACCGCCGTTGCGGCGACTTTGCTGTGCGCCGCCTCTGGCGCGCAAGCCGGCGTGACGTTCGATGCCGTCAAGAAAAAGGGTTTCTTGCAGTGCGGCTTTGCCGGCATTCCCGGCTTCTCGGTGTTGGACAGCAAGGGCGAATGGACGGGCCTGGACGTGGATATGTGCCGCGCCGTGGCCGCCGCCATGTTCGGCGACGCCTCCAAGGTCAAGGGCAATGTGTTGACCGCGCAAGCCAAGTTCACCGCCTTGCAGTCCGGCGAAATCGACATGCTGTCGCGCAACACCACGCAGACGCTGACCCGCGACACCACGCTGGGCCTGATCGGCGTGGGCGTGAACTTCTATGACGCGCAAGGCCTGATCGTCAAGAAATCCATGAACGTGAAAAGCGTCAAGGAACTGGACGGCGCGACGATCTGCGTGCAGCCCGGCACCACCACCGAACTGAACCTGGCAGACTACTTCCGCAGCCGTGGCCTGACGTTCAAGCCGGTGCTGGTCGAGAACTACGACGAAAACTTCCGCCTGCTGGAAACGGGGCGTTGCGACGCTTACACCAACGACAAGTCCAACACCGCCGCCAACATGCGCACGCGCCTGGCCAAGCCGGAAGACTGGGAAATCCTGACGGAAAACCTGTCCAAGGAACCCTTGGGCCCGATGGTCCGCCAAGGCGACGAGCAATGGTTCAACGTGGTGCGCTGGTCGCTGAACGCGATGCTGGAAGCCGAGGAATACGGCATCACGTCCAAGAACGTGGATGACATGTTGAAGAGCACGAACCCCAACGTGCAACGCATCCTGGGCGTGACGCCGGGAATGGGCAAGAACCTGGGGCTGGACGACAAGTGGGCCTACAACATCATCAAGCAGGTGGGCAACTACGGCGAAAGCTATGACCGCGCCATGGGCAAGGACAGCCCGCTGAAGCTGGAGCGCGGCCTGAACAAGCAATGGACCCAGGGCGGCCTGATGTACGGCTGGCCGGTGCGCTAAGCGCCCGCCCCGCCCTCGCCTTCGCGACGACGCACGTGCATTCAAAACCCCGCGCCGTCGCACCACCGCGCCCGTGCGCGGCTTCGCCTTCCACGCGAAGCCGCTTTTCTCTTTACCCGCAAGCCGGCCATCGCACGGCCCCGTTTGCCTCTTTTACGTTGCAACCATGAACAGCATCGTCAACGCCCGCCTGAAACAGATCAAACCTTCGCCCAGCATGGCCGCCAAGATCGTCGTGGACGAATTGCGCCGCCAGGGCCGCGAGATCGCCGACTTCACGCTCGGCGAACCCGACATGTCCACGCCCGCCCACATCGCGCGCGCCGGCCAGGACGCCATCGCCAGCGGCGACATCCGCTACACCAGCCCGAATGGCACCGTCGGCCTGCGCCGCGCCATCGCCAACAGCCTGCAACTGAGCCTGGGCGTAGCCTACGGCATGGACCAGATCACCGTGGGCGCGGGCGCCAAGCAGATCATCGGCGCCGCGTTGACGGCCAGCCTGGAACCCGGCGATGAAGTCATCGTCTGCGCGCCGTACTGGGTCTCGTACCCCGACATGGTGCTGTTGAACGAAGGCAAGCCCGTGGTCGTGACTGGCCCGGAATCGCAAGGTTTCAAGCTGGACGCCGCCACGCTGGAAGCCGCCATCACGCCGCGCACGCGCTGGTTGATCCTGAATTCCCCCAGCAATCCCAGCGGCGCCGTGTATAGCGCTGCTGAACTGCACGCCCTGACCGACGTGTTGCTCCGTCATCCGCAGGTCTGGATTCTTAGCGATGAAATCTATGCGCCCTTTTGCTACAACGGCCAGGCGCATGCCTCGCCCGTGCAGGTCGAGCCGCGCTTGATCGAACGCACGCTGATCGTCAACGGCATGTCCAAGTCCTACGCCATGACGGGCTGGCGCGTGGGTTATGGCGCCGGGCCGGCCGACCTGATCAAGGCGATGAGCACCGTCATGTCGCAAAGCACGTCCTGCCCCAGCGCCATCTCGCAAGTGGCCGCGCAAGCCGCCCTGGAAGGCGACCAATCCAGCGTCACCCAGATGGTCGACATCTTTCAAGCCCGCCGCGACCTGATCGTGCGCCGCCTGAACGCCATTCCCGGCATTTCGTGCGCGATGCCCGACGGCGCCTTCTACGTGTACGCCAATGTGCACGGCCTGATCGGCCGCACTGGCCCGGCCGGCGAACTGAAGACTGACCTGGACGTCAGCCTGTTCTTCCTGCGCGAAGCCGGCGTGGCGGTGATTGACGGCGGTTCGTACGGCTTGTCGCCCTACGTGCGTTTCTCGTTCGCGACGTCCACCGAAGTCATCGAGCAAGGCATGGACTGCCTGGAAGCGGCCGTCAAAGTCTTGATGGCGGACTAAGTCGTGGCCAAGAACACCGCGCTATCCCCAGTGCCGCGGCCCGCGCACCGGGTGTCCTGGAACGACCCGGCCACCCGCGCGCTGGTCTACCAGGTGCTGGCCCTGACGCTGGTCGGGGCGGGCGTCTGGTTCCTGGTGCACAACACGCTGCACAACCTGTCGATGCGCAACATCGCCACGGGCTTCGGCTTTCTGGACCGCGAGGCGGGCTTTGCCATAGGCGAATCCGTGATCGCCTACGGCCCCGCCGACACCTATGGCCGCGCCATTTTCGTGGGCGTGCTGAACACGCTGCGAGTTGGCCTGTTGGCCTTGGTTGCGGCGACCATCCTGGGCGTTTTCATCGGCGTGGGCCGCTTGTCGAAGAACTGGCTCGTGAAGAAAATCACCTCGGTCTACGTCGAGGTGATGCGCAACGTGCCGCTCTTGTTGCAACTGTTCTTCTGGTATGCGCTGATCACCGAAAACATGCCGGGCCCGCGCCAGGCGCACAACCCCATGCCGGGCGTGTTCATTTCCAACCGAGGTCTGAAAGTGCCCGGGCTGGAAGGCGCGTCGCTGGACTGGGTGCTGGGCGGACTGGCGCTGGCTATCGTCGGCATCCTGCTCCTGGGCCAGTGGGGCACGAAGCGCCAGGAAGCCACGGGCCGCGTGTTTCCGCTGGGCCGCGCGGCCATCGGCCTGTTGATCGGCTTGCCGTTCGTGGGCTGGCTGGCCGGCGGCGCATCGTTGACGCTGGACATGCCGGCCTTGAAAGGCTTCAACTTTGTCGGCGGGCTGACGCTGTCGCCGGAGTTTGTCGCCCTGTTCCTGGGCCTGACCGTCTACACCTCGGCGTTCATCGCGGAAGTGGTGCGCTCTGGCATCCAGGCGGTCAACAACGGCCAATGGGAGGCCGCCGGTTCGTTGGGCCTGCCGCGCGCGAAAGTGCTGCGCCTGGTTGTGCTTCCGCAGGCTTTGCGCGTCATCATTCCGCCCATGACCAGCCAGTACTTGAATCTGCTGAAGAACAGTTCGCTGGCGGTCGCCATCGGCTATCCGGACATCGTCTCGGTGGTGAACACCACGCTGAACCAAACCGGCCAGGCCATTGAGGGCATCCTCATCATCATGGGCGCGTATCTGACGGTCAGTCTGTCGATTTCAATATTCATGAATTGGTACAACAAGCGCATCGCGCTGGTGGAGCGTTGAGATGAGCAGCACTACGCACTCCTTCACCGAAGCCCTGCCCCCGCCCAGCACCCAGGTGGGCGCCTGGGCATGGGTACGGTCCCGCCTGTTCTCGTCGCCGCTGAACATCCTGATCACGGTACTGCTGGCGTGGTTTCTGTTGATGTCGTTGCCGGCGCTGGTGGAATGGGCTTTCCTGAAAGCCAACTTCACCGCGACCGACGCCACGGAATGCCGCGCGTCGGTCGGCGGCGCCTGCTGGGCGTTCATCGTGGAAAAGCACCGGCTGATCCTGTTCGGCACCTATCCTTTCGATGAACAATGGCGGCCACTGATCGCCACGCTGCTCCTCGTCGGCGTGATCGCGTGCAGCGGCATGCGACGCTTCTGGAACGGCAAGCTGGCGCTGATCTGGACGGGTGGCCTGACGGCCGTGGCGCTCTTGATGTGGGGCGGCGTGTTCGGCCTGACGTACGTCGAGAACTCGCGCTGGGGCGGCCTGCCGCTGACCTTGATATTGGCCACCTTCGGCATTGCCTTCGCCTTCCCCATCGGCGTGATGCTGGCGCTGGGCCGGCGTTCGAAAATGCCCGCCATCAAGGCGCTGTGCGTCGTGTACATCGAGCTGATCCGTGGCGTGCCGCTGATCAGCCTGTTGTTCATGTCGTCGGTGATGCTGCCCTTGTTCCTGCCCGAAGGATTCACCATCGACAAGCTGCTGCGGGCACAGATCGCCATCATCCTGTTCGCCGCGGCCTACATTGCCGAAACGGTGCGCGGCGGCTTGCAGGCGATTCCGAAAGGCCAGTATGAAGGCGCGGATTCGCTGGGCCTGAATTACTGGCAACAGATGCGCAAGATCATCCTGCCGCAGGCGCTGAAGATCGTGATTCCGCCTCTGGTCGGCATTTTCATCAGCCTGTTCAAGGACACGTCGCTGGTTGTCATCATCGGCATCTTCGATTTGACGCTGGCCGCCAAGGCAGCCTTGTCCGACGCGGCATGGCGGGGTTTCGGGGTTGAGGCCTATCTCTTCATCTCGCTGATCTACTTCGTCTTTTGCTATTCCATGTCCAAATACAGCCAAGCGCTAGAAAAGCGCCTGGCCACCGGGCACGCGCGCTGATTGCGCGGCGCTCCCCCGGTAAACCTTACGGAGACCCAGCATGTCGGATTCCATTATTCGATTGCACGGCGTGAACAAGTGGTACGGCCAGTTCCACGTGCTGCGCAACATCAACCTGGACGTGGCGCCCGGCGAACGCATCGTGGTGTGCGGCCCGTCCGGCTCGGGCAAGTCCACGATGATCCGCTGCATCAACCGCCTGGAAGAACACCAGCAAGGGCAGATCATCGTCGACGGCACCGAACTGACCAACGACCTCAAGCACATCGAGACCATCCGCCGCGAAGTCGGCATGGTGTTCCAGCACTTCAACCTGTTCCCGCACCTGACCGTACTGGAAAACCTGACGCTGGGACCCATGTGGGTACTGAAACAGCCACGCGCGCAAGCCGAAGCCACGGCGATGAAGTACCTGGAACGCGTACGCATTCCCGATCAGGCCAGGAAATTCCCCGGCCAGTTGTCGGGCGGCCAGCAGCAGCGCGTGGCGATTGCGCGGTCCTTGTGCATGAACCCGAAGGTCATGCTGTTTGACGAACCCACTTCCGCGCTGGACCCGGAAATGGTCAAGGAAGTGCTGGACGTGATGGTGACGCTGGCTCAGGAAAGCGGCATGACGATGATCTGCGTGACCCACGAAATGGGCTTCGCGCGCAAAGTCGCCAATCGCGTGATCTTCATGGACCGGGGAGAGATCATCGAACAGAACGACCCCGACGCATTCTTCGACAACCCGCAGAATGAACGGACAAAACTGTTCCTGAGCCAGATCCTGCACTAAGCCGCGCGCCTTCATCGGCGTGATTGGCGCCGATGCGGAACAGAGGTGAAATGCCGTCCTGAAGGACGGCATTTTTTTGCGCGGGGGTTTGGCAGGGATGGGCTGAGCGATTTCGTAACCATCCTATAGAAACAGGCAGGCTAGAAGCGGAACATGGAGGGTTTCACGCCTTCCTGGCAGTCCCCTTCACGCCACTAGCCATGACCACCCATCCCAGCCTGGAATCGCTGCTGCCGAAAATCCTGCGCATCGCCGACAGGACCCGTTGCGACGCCGGCCCCAGCGCCGTCGTCGCGTGCAAGAGCGAAGTCGCCATCCTGCCCCTGCGCTACGCCGTCCTGACCGACGCCGACTCCGGCCTGGACGTGTTGGCGCCGGCGCTACCGCCCCACCTTGCCGCCGAATTGCCACCGCTACAGGGCGAGCAAGCGCGCTATGCCGTACGCACGATGCGCAGGGGTTATCTCTACCTGTTCACCAAGCGCTTCAGGGAGCAATGGTCCTGCGAAAGCGCCTACCGCACTTATGACAGCGGGCTGTTGAAGCGTGTATTTCCCTATGCGCCCCAGCGCTTCGAACGCGAGCCGATCTATGAACGGCCAGCCAGCGTGCACGATCTGCATGGCTCGGCCGAGAGCGGCCCGGGTGGATGGACGCTTTGCTTGAAAGCCCCCGAAGACATCGAAGAACTTCGCGCCCTGTTCACGCCCGATCCCTTGACGACACGCATGCTGAACTTGATATCCAGCTTCAGCCCGCTACGCAATCAACTACAAGCGTTCGATATCCGCAAACTGCTGATGTCCTGCTCGCGCGCGCCCGACGTGCTGGACCCCAGCATCATCGACGACACGCTGGCGGATGCCATCGCGCAGGACCAGCCCGACACCGCGGCCGTGCTGGCAAGCCAGTTGTATTCCGACCCGGAGAATCGCTACGCACGCCATATCGTCGCCCTGGACCTGAAGGAAAGCGCGCGCCGTGCTCGCGGTTTTGGCATCGTGCTGCATGACGCCATCGGGATTACCCAGCAGCTCAACAGCTGGCGCAACGACGCCTATGAAACCGTGCAGCGGTACTTGGACAAGAAGGACGACAAAGGCATCGAGAACCAGCGCAAGGTCTTGGTGGCCCAGGCGTTTATCGACGTCAAGCAGCAGTTCGAATCCCGCTCGGCCGCGCTGGAAGCCCAACACTTCATCGATATAGAACGCGCCCGGGTCTATGAGCCGGGCATGGCGGCGGGCCGCAACTGGATCTTGAACGACGAGGAGCGCGAACGCTGGGACAACGAAGCAGACCAGTACATCACACAGTTCGAAGACACCCTGCGCGCCAAGATGCAGGCCAAGCTGGATAGCGGTGAGTACCAGCGCAGGTTTCACGGTAAATACCTGTCTCCCGCAAAACCTGGGCAGGCGCTGCGTGTGGAAGACATGGACGCGGAGCTGAAAACCTTCGACGCCGTATCGGAGGCCGCCGAAGCTATCGGCGCCAAGCGCGCCAAGAATCACGAACTGTGGCTCGCCAGCGAGCAACTGCTGATCGCATTGGACGTCTACGACGATAGGGATCTGGCCAGCGGCTGGCGCTTCGCGGGCCAGACCGGCTTGTGCGTGCTGGGCGCGGATGGGTGCAAAAGTACGGCGGATCTGATCGAGAAGTGGTGGACCGGCAACCCAAGCGAACGCGCCAACTTGGCGATGCGTGGTTTTGCGCTGAA
>NZ_JBCGCS010000031.1:0-62314 GCF_038594925.1 Achromobacter sp. JD-1
GATGTCGTCTTCCATCTTCATGCTCATCGTCAATTCCCTCGATTATGACGTGAGCAGGTTTTCACTGGGTCATTACATCGGCGCCTTGGCGCCAGTCGACCGCAACGTGGAAGGCGTGGTGGACATGGTGCTTGATGCCAGTGGCAACAGCAGCCAGTTGCTGACGGCTGAGCGCTTGTTCGGTTGGCATGCCGCGCTGTTTCCCACTGGCTACTCGGGCCTCGGCAAGATCATCACTGGCGGATGGCGGGATGACGCCCAAGGGCCGATGCAGGTGGTGTCGGGTCACGTCGGGCGCCATAAGGTTCATTTCGAAGCTCCCGCCGCAGATGGCCTGCCGGCGGAAATGATGCGCTTTCTGGACTGGGTGAATGCGCCACGGGCGTCGGAGCCCGCTTTGATCCGCGCCGGACTGGGGCATCTGTGGTTTGTGACCTTGCACCCCTTTGATGATGGCAATGGCCGTATCGCCCGAGCGATCGGCGACTTGCTCTTGGCCCGCGCCGATGGCAGTCCGCGGCGTTTCTACAGCCTATCCGCGCAGATTCAGCGTCAGCGCAATGCCTATTACGACATCCTTGAGCGCACGCAGAAGGGCACGCTGGACGTGACGGCGTGGCTATTGTGGTTTGTGCAGATGCTGGATGAGGCGGTGCGACAGGCACATCACACGCTGGATACGGTGCTGGGCAAAGCACGGTTCTGGAACCGTGTGTCCGGCGCCGCATTAAACGAGCGGCAAGTGAAGGTGTTGAACCGTTTGCTCGACGGCTTTGAAGGCAAGCTGACCAGCAGCAAGTGGGCGGCTCTTGCGAAGTGTTCTAGCGATACAGCGCTGCGCGACATTACCGAACTAGTTGATCTTGGCGTGTTGCAACGCTCGGGGGCTGGTGGCCGCAGCACCAGCTACGAATTGAAGCCTGACTGACCCTGGCTCTGCGCGCCCCATCACCCCCCCGCCTTATCCCCCGCCGCCCGTAAAAAATTCGCCTCCAGCACGCTCAGCACCCGGTTAAGCGTATCCACATCCGCCGCTGACAATCCCTTCAGCGCCTCTTCAAAAAACGCCGCCCGTTTAGGCAGCGCGTCATTCACCACCGCCTGCCCGGCAGCCGTCAGCGTGGCATTCGTCAGTCGGTTGTCCTGGTCATCCACTGCACGCGCTATCCAGCCCATTTTCTCCATCGCCTGCAATTGCCGGGTCAATGACGCGGGATCCAGTCGGCAACGCTCAGCCAGATGCTTCTGTGAACACTGCCCGTTTTCATGCAGCGCCAGCAAGATGCGCCAGCGGGGCAGGGCGTGGCCTACCTTGCTGCTGAATGCGCTTTGCATGACGCGGTACGTCTGCCCCATGTGCTGGATGACTTGCAGGCCTTGTTGTTGTCTGGGCAAAAGCTATTCTCCGACGCCAGCGGGCTCCGCCTTGCTTGGGCGGGCCAATTGCACCAGTGGCACGCGCCGCACGCACCAGAGTGCGAAGATGGCGACGGCCAGCGCGATGAGCTGGCCTTCATGGATGGCGCCCACCAGCGCGACTCGCGCAATCTCGATCAGCGACGTACCGTCCTGGCCTTGATGCGCCAATTGTGCCAGGAACTGCGTCTGCGCCGCCGGGTTGACCAGCATCTGCGGGTCGTTCAGTTCCGGCAGCCATTGCGCTGACGCGCCGTGCAGCGTGGACTCGACACCGCTGAAATAACTATGACTGACCATGGTGCCGACGACCGCCGTGCCCAGCATGCCGCCGATCATGCGCAGCGATTGCAGCAACGCCGTGGCGATGCCCAGGTGCGTGCGGCCCGCGGTCTGCTGCGCGAACACCGTCAGATTGGGCATGATGAAGCCCATGCCCAGGCCGGCCATCATCATGTAGGCGGCAATCAGCACATGCGACGTGTAGCTGTGGGTGGTGACGATGCCCAGGCACGCCAGCGCCATCAGCAGAAAGCCCGCATAGAGCATGCGGTTGGGGTTGCGGATGCGAGTGATGATGCGGCCGTTGATGATGCTGCCCACGGTAATGAACACGACCATCGGCGTGATCAGCATGCCGGCGTCTTGCGGCGACAGGCCAAAGCCGCCTTGCAGCAGCAGGGGCGCGTAGAACAACAGCGAATACATTGTCACGCCCACCAGCAACGCCAGCGTGAACAGCGTGGCCAGGCCGCGGTTGCGGAACATGTCCAGCGGCAAGAGGGGATGCGGGCAGCGCTTTTCCCACCACACCAGCAGCACGAACGAGGCGATGCTGCCCAGGCCCAGCAGCACGATGGGGCCGCTTATTCCTTCCTTGGGCAGCAGTTCCACCAGCAGTTGCAGGCTGCCCAGCGCCAGCGCGACCAGCAGGGCGCCTTGCCAGTCCAGGCGAACCTTGCCGGACGTGTGGTTGCGCAGGTGCGGCAGGTAACGCGCCACGAACCACAGGCCCAGGATGCCGATGGGCAGGTTCACATAGAACACGGACCGCCAGCCGTAGTGTTCGGTCAGCGCGCCGCCCAGCGTGGGGCCGACGGCGTTGGCAATGCCAAAGGCCGAACTCAGCATCACCTGCCAGCGCAAGCGCACGTGCGGGTCGGGAAACAGGTCGGGGATGGAGGCGAATGCGGTGCCCACCAGCATGCCGCCGCCGATGCCTTGCAAGGCCCGCGCCAGCACCAGCGACAGCATGCTGTCGGCCGCGCCGCACAGGGCCGAGGCCAGCGTGAACAGGATGATGGCGGCCACCACAAAGGGCTTGCGCCCGTAGTAGTCGCCCAGGCGGCCGAAGATGGGCACGGTGATGACCGAGGTCAGCAGGTAGGACGTGGCCACCCAGGCGTACAGTTCAAAGCCCTTGAGCTCGGCCACGATGGTGGGCAGCGCGGTGCCCACGACCGTCTGGTCGATGGCGACCATCATCATGACGAAGCACATGCCCAGCATGGCCAGCAGCGTTTGCCGGAACGGCAGCACCTGGCCGGGCGAATGTGGGGTACTTGGGGTGGGGGCGGACATTGTTGGATGCATCAACGATTGATGGATCAATCATTCTAGTCCTACAATCCGCAAACAGAAAGTCGTCAGATTCGCGGGCTTGAATGGACGGCCTCGCGGCGCTTCGGGCTGGCAAGCAAGTGCGTTTTTGGTGTCATGGTCTGACAAGGCCTCGCGAAGCCGGTCTGATTTGTTACGATAGCGAAATCTGCACGCTGGTCATGCTGGCGTCTTCAGCAGTCCTTCCTTGGTAGACCCTTCCTTCCTGAGCCGCAGCCGCAAGCTTTCGGCAGGAGCGGGGACTCGCCCTGAAGGCAGACAGTTCCAGGCAGACAGTTCCATCCGGCGCGCGGTTTTTTCCGCCGCCACAGCACCATCCACGCGCGTCGCGCGGTGGGCGGCATCCAAGAATTTCCAGTCGAGGTACCGACGGGGCAGCAATGAAAACGTGGTTCAAGCGCATTTTGATAGGCCTGGTAGTGTTGGTTGTCGTGGCCGTCGTTGGCCTGGCCATCTTCTTGCTGACATTCGACCCCAACGCGTACAAGTACAAGCTGGAAGAGCTTGTACAGGAACGCTATCACCGTACCCTGACGATCGACGGCGAGATCGAGCTATCGCTTTTTCCGCGTATCGGCCTGTCTGTGCAGGGCGTGTCGCTGTCCGAGCCCAATAGCTCGGACATCTTCGCCTCCATCGAAAGCACGCGCCTGGCAGTTGCCGTGTGGCCCTTGCTGTCCAACAGCTTCGTGGTGGACCATGTGGCCATCAGCGGGCTGAAGGCGCGCGTGGTGCGCGGCAAGGACGGCCAGTTCAACTTCAGCAATCTGGTGGGCGGCACACCGGCCATTACCACCGAGCCGTCCAATCCGGCAGAAGCGCTGGTGGGGGCAGCCCAGACCGCGGCCCAGGCGATCACCAGCGGCACCTTGCCGGCCACGCGCAACAACATGCAGATCGACATCGCCGGCCTGGACTTGAAGGACGGCGAAGTGCTGTTGCAGGACGCCATCTCGGGCATGGCCGTGGCGGTAACGAAGATCAACGCCAACACCGGACGCGTCACATTCAACCAACCTTTTGACGTGCGCCTGACGGCCCGCGTGGAAGGCGGCAACCCGCGCGTGGACGCCAACCTGACGGGGCAGGCGCTGTTGACGCTGGACCCGTCGGCCAAGCGCTACGCGGCCCAGAAGCTTGACTTGCGCATGGACGGCAAGCTGCCCGGCGCCGAGGCCAAGAGCCTGGCCATGCGCGGCAACCTGGCTTTCAACGGACAGAAGTCGTCGCTGGATATCGCGGGCCTTGAAGTGGTGTTCCAGGGCGACATCACGGACCCTGCCGCGCGCGCCACCAATGTGGAAGCCAGCGTGGCCATGCCCAAGCTGGCCATCGACCCCCACAAGAGCCAACTGCAGATTGAAAAGCTGGCCGTGCGCGCCAAGGGCGGATCCGCTGATGGCCCCTTTGAGTTTGCGGTGGACGCGCCCGCGCTGAACATTTCGCCCACGTCGGCCACGGGCGAAGCCCTGACCGGACGCGTGCGCCTCAGCGGCCTGGACGCCAGCTTTGGCTTGAACGGCATCAGCGGCAACGCCGCCGAGCTGGACATCAAGGAAGCCAAAGTCGACAGCACGTCCAAGAACGGCGAACGCGTCGTGAAGCTGAACTTTGCGTCGCCGCTGAGCTTGAACCTGTGGCAGCGCACCGGCAGCCTGTCCGCGCTGCGGGGCGACGTCAACATCACCGACCCCGGCCTGCCCAAGGGCAACCTGCAGATTCCGGTGATCGGCAGCGTGAACGTCGACCTGCTTAAAGACCAGGCCACCAGCAAGATCAATGCCGTGCTGGAAGGCGGCAAATTCGATCTGAGCGCCGACATCACCAAGCTGTCCGAAATGCCGGTGGTGAAGTTTGCGCTGGCGGTGGATACGCTGGACCTGGACAAGCTGGCGCCGCCCGTCGTGCCGGCCCCGGCCAAGCCGCCCGCCGACGGCAAGAAAGACGAATCCAAGCCCGCCACGCCGGCGGTCCCGGCCGCGCCCGTGGACGACACCATCGACCTGTCTGCCCTGGTGGGACCCAGCGTCAATGGCACCTTGAAGGTCGGCAAGCTGGTGGTGCGTGGTTTGAAGGCCGATGAGGTGTCGGCCGTGGTCAAGCTGGACAAGGGCAAGCTTGAAATCTCCAGCCTCACGGCCGGCCTGTATGGCGGCAAGCTGGCGGGCGCCATGTCGGTGGACGCCGCGCAAGGCAATCAGCTGGCCACCAAGATGTCGCTGGCCGGTATCTCCATCGAGCCGTTGCTGATGGACCTGGTCAAGCGCAACATGCTTAGCGGCACGGGCAGCCTGGCGCTGGACTTGAAGACCGCCGGCGCCAATGCCTACGCCATGAAGAACGCCCTGGGTGGCAGTCTGCAAGTGCGTTTGCGTGATGGCGCCGTCAAGGGCATCAACCTGACGCAGACGCTGCGCGAGCTGAAGGCGGCGTTCAAGCCGGAATCGCAAGACGAGACCGTGCCGGCCGACTCCAGCAAGCAGACTGAATTCTCGGAAATGGACGCGGACCTGGCCTTTACCAAGGGCGTGGCGGCGGTGAAGCGCTTGAACATCGTGTCGCCGTTGTTGCGCGTGACTCAGGGCTCGCCGGCGAATATCGACTTCGTGAAAAGCGAGCTGGACGTGGTGGTGCGCGCGCGCGTCGTCAACCCGGCGGCTGCCCCCGAAGGCCAGGAATTGATCGACCTGAAAAACGTGACCATTCCCGTGCACGTACAGGGTCCGTTCGAAAAACCGACGTACACCTTGCTGTGGAAAGACGCCATCGGCGGCATCCTCACGCGCAGCCTGGAAAACAAGCTGCGCGAGGCCGTCACGGGCAAGGGCAAGGGCGGCGAGGCCGTGGACAAGGCTTTAAAGGGATTGCTAGGGAAATGAGCACCGATACGTTCCAGCCCATCGCACAATGCGGCACCACTACCCAGCCCAATGCGGCGGCTTATCACCGTCAATGGCTCATTGCGAATGACTCCGGCCAATGGCTGAATCGCGAGCTGTGTCCCAAGCTGGCCGATGTGTCGGTGGAATTGCGGCTGGGCTATCTGGTGCTGAAAGCGCCCGGCATGCTGCGCATGGACATTCCGCTGGACGTCATCGAAGACGACGACAGCGTGCGCTACAGCATGAACGTGGGCGACCAGACCATAGATGTCATCGACGAAGGCGAACTGGCCGCGGCCTGGATTTCGAACTTCGTGCAGGTGCCCTGCCGCATCATGAAGGTGCACCCCGACACGCCGGTCACAAACTGGCCGGCCTGACCTACTGACCGGCCTGACTAGCCGCCGCGCGGGCAGGGCTCGCGCTAGCGCCGGAGCCCGAGCCCGAGCGCTATAGGGCTAGACGCGGCGCTTGAACTCGAATGCCGCGTGGGCCAGCAGGCCCGCCACCAGGCCCCAGAAGGCTGACCCGATACCCCAGAAACTGAAGCCGGACGCCGTTGCCAACAAGGTGATGAGCGCGGCTTCGCGCCGTTGCGGGTTGACCATGGCGGCGGACATGCCGCCCATGATCGTGCCCAACAATGCCAGGCCCGCCAGCGCGGCCAGCAGGGCGGCGGGCAAGGCCTGGAAGAAGACGGCCACGGCGCCCGCCACCAGGCTCAGGGCCACGTAGCCCAAGCCATAAGTGGCGGCGGCGATATAGCGCTTGCCAGGGTCGGGATGGGCTTCGGGGCCGGTGCAGATGGCGGCGCTGATGGCGCCCATGGTGACGCTGTGCGCGCCGAAGGGCGCGGCCAACAGTCCCAACAAGCCCGTGGCGGCCACGATGCGGGACGCGGGGGGGCGATAGCCGGCCGCTTGCAGGATCGCCAGGCCGGGCAGGTTTTGCGACGCCATGGCCACCACGAAGAGCGGAATGCCCAGGCTGACCACCGCCTGCATGCTGAACGTGGGCGTGGTCCAGACGAATTCCGTCAAGCGCCAGTCCAGCAAATCCAGCCGGATCATGTCCAGCGCGAACGCCAGGGCAATGGCCACCACCATCACCAGCAGCACCGCATAGCGCGGCGCCCAGCGCCGGCACAACAGATAAGTGGCGCACATGGCCAGCACCAGACCGGGCTGCAGGGCGACGTTGCTGAAGATACCCATGCCGAAATTGAGCAGCACGCCGGCCAGCATGGCGGCGGCGATTTCGCCGGGGATGCGGCGCAGGATGGGGTCGATCCAGCCAAACAGGCCACAGGCCAGCGTCAGGCCGGCGGCCAGCATGTAGGCGCCGATGGCCTCGTTGAACGGGACGCCCACCAGTGCGGTCACCAGTAGCGCGGCGCCGGGCGTGGACCACGCCATGACGATCGGCAACCCGGTGCGCAAGCTGTAGAACGCGCCGCCAAACCCAAAAGCCAGGCTAAGCGAGCCGATCCATGAACCGATGCGGGCGGGGTCCAGCCCCGCCGCGTGGCCCGCCTGCACCATCAGCACGGCGGTGCCGCCAAAGCTGACCAGCACGGCCACCACGCCAGCGGCGATGGCCGATGCGGATACATCGCGGCGCGCGTGGTGGGAATTCGAGGGAAGGGGGATGCTGCGTTGCGTGGCGTCGCTCATGCGGCACCGGTCAGGCGGCGGTACTTGGCCATGAGCTGTTCCTGGCCTTCGTTCCACTGGGGGTGCAGTTCAATGCACTCCACGGGGCACACCACCTTGCACTGGGGTTCGTCGTGATGGCCGACGCACTCGGTGCATTTGTCGGGGTCGATGACGTAATAGTCATCACCCATGGAGATCGCGTCGTTCGGGCACTGGGGCTCGCAAACGTCGCAATTGATGCATTCTTCGGTGATGAGCAAGGCCATGGTGGGCAGCGGTGTAAAGCCGGGGGCGGCTGCCATTGTACCGCCGGCCCGCAAAGCTCAAGAAGGGCGCAAGATGCGCCCTTCGGGATGGTGCTTGCTGGCCGATCAGCCCGGCCAGGATTGCTCGCGACGCTCCTTGGCTTTTTCCTGCAACCAGCGTTCCACGGACGGGAACACGAACTTGCTGACGTCACCGCCCAGTTGGGCGATTTCGCGCACGATGGTGCCCGAAATGAACTGGTATTGGTCCGATGGCGTCATGAATAGCGTTTCAACGTCGGGCAGCAGATGGCGATTCATGCCGGCCATCTGGAATTCGTATTCGAAGTCGGACACGGCGCGCAGGCCGCGCACGATGACGCGCCCGTTCTGGTCGCGGACAAAGTCTTTCAGCAGGCCGCCAAAGCTTTGCACTTCCACGTTGGGATAGTGGCCCAGCACTTCGCGGGCGATCTCAACGCGCTCGTCGATGCTGAAAAAAGGCTTCTTGTTGCGGCTGTGGGCAATGCCCACCACGACCTTGTCGAAAAGCGTGGCCGCACGGCGGACCAGGTCTTCGTGGCCCCGGGTCAGCGGGTCGAAAGTGCCGGGATATACAGCGATGATCATGCGAGCTCCGTACCGTTATTAGTGGTGTACACCATCCTCCGAAGCTCGGATTATTGATCTATTTCCGCAATGCAGCAAATTCCAACAGGTGGTAGTGGACCGCACCTGCCTTGTCCTGCCGCAAGATCTGGAATCCTTCCGGGGCTTCGATGGGGGCTTCCGCCTCGACGTAGACGAGACCATGCTCGTTCAGAATGCCGGGCAGAATGGGCCAGAGGCGCGCCAGCCAACCCTGTCCAAAGGGAGGGTCCAATAGGATGAGGTCAAAGCGGGACGCATCCATTCGCTCGGCAACCTGCATGGCGTCGCCCACATGGATGCGTATCATGTCGGCTTTGAGCTTGTCGCGCAGTGTCCGCAGCGCGGACGCGGCGGTCTTGTCCCGCTCGACCATCTGCACATGCGCCACACCGCGAGAGGCCGCTTCAAAGCCCAGCGCGCCACTGCCGGCAAACAGGTCCAGCACCTGCTTGTCGGCGAACTCGCCGGCCCAAAGATGATTCAACCAGTTGAACAGCGTTTCGCGAACCCGGTCGGGCGTGGGGCGCAGCGTCTCCACGTCGGGAACGGCGATGGGGGTGCGCCTGTATTGGCCCCCGACGATACGAATATACTTGTTACCCATGTTTAGCCGCTTCTTCAAGAAAAAATCCCCTCCGCCCGCCGCACCGGCTCAGCCCGTGCCGCCGCCGGAGGTCGTGGACGCCGCCGTGGCGCCCACGGAGCCCGCCGCCGCGCCGGTAATACCGCCGCCCGCGCCGCGTCCCGAGCTTGCCGAGCCGGTGTCTGCACCTGCTCCCGCGTCCGCCGTGGACCCTGTCGCCGCACCGGTTTCGCCTTCGATTGCACCGCCGGTTTCTCCGGCTGCGCCTACCTTAGCGCCGGCTGCGCCTGCGGTCGCGCCGACTGCTGCACCGGTCGCCGCACCGAGTGTTTCAGCGCCGGTTGCCGCGCCGACACTGACGCGGACCGCCCCACCGACTTTGACGCGGACCGCTGTACCGACCAATTCGACGCCGGTTGCGGCGCCTGCGCGGGTGGTTTCACCGGCGCCCGCCGCGTCAACCGCGCCGGCCATCGAGCCGGTCCGAGCCCCTGAACCGACGGCTACGCCCACGGTTTCGGTAGCGCCGACTGCCGTGCCAGCACCGATCGTAACGCCGGTAACTACTACGCCAACGCCTGCGCCTACACCCGCGCCCGCCGAAGCGCCCAAGAAATCTTCCTGGCTGTCGCGCCTGAAGCAGGGCTTGTCGCGCACCGGGCAGAGCATTGGCGGTATTTTCGTTGGCGTCAAGGTCGACGAAAACCTGTTCGAGGAACTCGAATCGGCGCTCATTATGGCCGATGCGGGCCTGGAGGCCACCGAGAAGCTGCTGACCGCGCTGCGCGCGCGGGTCAAGAAAGAACGCATCGAAGATCCCGCCAAGGTGAAGACGGCGCTGCGCCAGTTGCTGGCCGACCACCTGCGCCCGCTGGAGCGCGGCTTCAACCTGAATAGCGCAAAGCCGCTGGTGGTGATGATTGCCGGCGTCAACGGCGCGGGCAAGACCACGTCCATCGGCAAGCTGGCGCACACGTTCCAGCGCCAGGGCGCAAGCGTGCTGCTGGCGGCAGGCGACACCTTCCGGGCTGCCGCTCGCGAACAACTGGTGGAATGGGGCAGCCGCAACAACGTCAGCGTGATTTCGCAGGACGGCGGCGACCCCGCCGCCGTGGCGTTCGATGCCGTCAACGCTGGTCGCGCGCGGGGCATGGGCGTGGTCATGGTGGACACCGCTGGCCGCCTGCCCACGCAGTTGCACCTGATGGAAGAGCTGAAAAAGATCCGCCGCGTCATCGGCAAGGCGGATGCATCGGCGCCGCACGAAGTGCTGCTGGTGGTGGACGGCAATACCGGCCAGAACGCGCTGGCGCAGATTCGCGCCTTTGATGCCGCCATCAACCTGACGGGCCTGGTCGTGACCAAGCTGGACGGCACCGCCAAGGGCGGCACGCTGGCCGCCGTGGCTGCGGGTAGCCAGGGCGTGCGGCCGATTCCGGTGTATTGGATCGGCGTGGGCGAAAGCCTGGAAGACCTGCAACCCTTTGTGGCGGACGAGTTTGCTGGCGCGTTGCTGGCGGACTGATCCGACGATTGCCGGACTGCAGAACGGGACGACGCCCAGGCGCCGTCCCGTTTTGTTTTCAACTGTCCAACTGACCCATCGCCGGGTCGCTGATGCCGTCCTTGCCCGTTTCCATGCGGCCCGCCAAGCGCCGCTTGAACGCCGGGTAGCCGTCGCAGGCTACCGCGAAGTCGTACCACTGGCCGCTGGCACTGACCTGCCAGCTCAGTTCGCCGACCTGCCCCGCCGCCACCGTTGCCGTCCATGGGCCATCGCTGCGATATGCCATGGCCTGCACCGTGAAGACGCAGTCTTGCGTGCCGTGGTTGTGCAGTTTCACTTGTATTTGGGCGTCGTCGCACGGCACGTAGCAGACCTGAATTTCGGGCTGTGCGCCGGCCGCGCGCATCAAGTCGCCCGCGAACGAGCGGTGGTAGCCGTTGGGGCCCAACACCCACAAGTCGTACTGGCCGCTGTCGCCCGACACGTCCCAGACATCGTCCAGCGATTTGCCCGCTTCGACCACATAGCGGCGTGGAATGCGGTCCAGGTGCAGCTTGTCGTACACGTGAAAGACTGCTGCCGTTTGCGCACTGCTGGCGTTGGCAAACAATAGCTGCACGCGGTTCTCGCGGGCCTGCTCGACCGCGCTGGTGTGCAGCTCATACGGCAGCGCGCGCGACGGGCGCGTGCCCGTAGCCTGCTTGGCCAGCGTTTGCTGCGCAGGGATGGCGATGGCAGGCTGCGCTTCTTGCCACGTCGTCAACCCGTCGGCATCCGTCTTGGTCGTGCGGCCCGACAGGGTCGGCAGGGCGGCGCTGTTGGGCGATACGAAATTCAAGGTGGACGTCAGGTCGCCACACACGGCACGGCGAAAGGCGCTGATGTTGGGTTCGACCACGCCAAAGCGCTGCTCCAGAAAGCGCAGCGCGGACGTGTGGTCAAACACTTGCGAATTGACCCAACCGCCACGGCTCCAAGGTGAAATCACCCACATCGGCACGCGCATGCCGGGGCCGTACGGCTTGCCATCGGCCGTCAGTTGCTTGGGCGTTGCGGGCGGGTAGGTGAAGTACTCAAAGGCCATCTGCGCATCGTTCAGCGTGGACTTGCCGGCCAGCGTGCCGTCATCGTTGCGCGACGGCGCCGACGGCGTGGGCATGTGGTCGAAGAAGCCGTCATTCTCGTCATAGGTCACCAGGAATACTGTCTTGCTCCAGACCTCGGGTGACTGCGTCAGCGCATCCAGCGCGGCCTGGATGTACCACGCGCCCTTGGCGGGGCTGGACGGGCCGGGGTGTTCGCTGTAAGCGGCCGGCGGAATGATCCACGACACCTCCGGCAGCGTGCCGTTCATGACGTCATCGCGCAGGCTTTGCAGAAAGCCGCCGTCGGGCATGGTGTTGCCAAAGCCCTTGGCCAGCGGGCTGTACAGGTCGTCGATGGCGGGGTTGTACGCGGGGCCGCCCTGGTTGGTGACCTGGCGGTCGGCAGGCATTTTTTCGATCTCGGCGCGCCAGTGCCGGAAGCTCATCATTTCGTTGCAGCCGAAGTTGTCGGGAATGTTCTGGTAGACCTTCCAACTGACGCCGGCCGCTTGCAGCCGGTCGGCGTAGGTGGTCCACGTCCAGCCTTCGGTGGAGGGGCCCACGTCGGCGCCGTCGTTCCATTCGTTCATCACTACCGACACGTTGTCGCCCGATGGGCCGTTGGTGCCGGTCCAGAAGAACAGGCGGTTCGGGATGGTGCCCGCGTGCATCGAACAGTGATAGTTGTCGCACAGCGTGAAGGCGTCGGCCAGCGCGCGGTGAAACGGCACTTCGGCGGTTTCGTAGTAGCCCATGGACAGCGGCTGCTTGGCGCTGGGCCACTTGTTCATGCGGCCGTGGTCCCACGCGGCCTGGCAGTTGGGCCAGGAGTGCGGCGTGCTGCCCGCGCGCTGCGCGTTGCCCAGCGTGGTGTCCAGGTGATAGGGCAGTTCTTCGGTGCCATCGCTGCGTGTCTGGTGGAAGACCGATTTGCCGTTGGCCAGCGGAATGGGAAAGCGGTCGCCAAACCCGCGTACGCCGGGGAAGGTGCCGAAGTAGCCGTCGAAGGAACGGTTTTCCAGCATCAACAGCACGACGTGCTTGACGTCCTGGATGGTGCCGGTGGCGTTGCTGGCTTCAATGGCCAGAGCCCGGCGGATGCTGGGTGGGAACATCGACAGCGCGCTGACCGCGGCGGTAGCGCCCACGGTGGTCTTGAAGAACTTTCTTTTGGATGCGTCGAACGTCATTGGCTTGCCTGTCCTGGTGATCGATGGGAAGTGTGCTCAAGGGGCGCAATGCACGGCACATGCGGCGGGCGTCGTGGTGGGCGGGGCGGGAGTCGGTTCGTCAGTGCCGTTGTCGTCGTCGCCGCCGCAGGCGGACAACACGAAGACCAGCGACAAGGCGCAAAAGGCCGCAAGGCCTCGTCTTGCATAGGCGGATAAGCAGGATGGGTTTTCCATGATTCGGTCATTGTGGGTGGCTGACGGCCCGCCAGGGGCCGTCATGCCGTCACACAGGACGAATGTCGGGCGAATGCAGCGGGCAACGATTGCGCCCAACGCCTGATGGCGGGGCGGCAGCAACCCAGTATTGGCGCCAAGGATGTCGAACAATTGACCGAGAGCTGACCCGCCGCTGACTATGGCCCTTTTTTTGAAACGCCATGCGAGATGCGTTTCCAGGAGCAACCCGCAACGCGGCGTGTCGCGCAAATGGAGTACCAGGGGACCGTAGGATGGGTGAAGCGCGAGAAGCCCTTCAGAAAAGCGCAATAGACGAACGCGCGCAACCCATCAGCCGCCGGTGGAGATATACCGGATCGCCGCAAGATGGGTTACGCGCGAAGAGGCGTCAGCGACCTAGCCGCCGTCCGCGCGCGCTGCACCCATCCTACGATGTGGTCGCCGAGTTCGTAGGATGGGTGAAGCGCGAGAAGGCCTTCAGAAAAGCCCAACAGACGAACGCGCGCAACCCATCAGCCACCGGTGGAGATATACCGGATCGCCGCAAGATGGGTTCCGCGCGAAAAGGCGTCAGCGACCTAGCCGCCGTCCGCGCGCGCTGCACCCATCCTACGATGTGGTCGCCGAGTTCGTAGGATGGGTGAAGCGCGAGAAGACCCTCAGAAAAGCGCAATAGACGAACGCGCGCAACCCATCAGCCGCCGGTGGAGATATACCGGATCGCCGCAAGATGGGTTACGCGCGAAGAGGCGTCAGCGACCTAGTCGCCGTCCGCGCGCGCTGCACCCATCCTACGAGATCATGGTTCGTCGTGAAAATGGGGCAATCACGTTCAGCGCCAGAACGGTTTGCTTTGCGCCAGCGCGTCGAACGCCTTTTGCGCTTCTAACGCCAATTCCTCCAGGCGCGCGCTGATCCAGCCGAGCGCGAACCAGGCTTGCGGATGGGTGGCGGTACACGACTCGTAATAGTCCTTTGCGACGGCCAGGTCGTTGATCTCACCCAGCACGTCCTGCACCTTGGACAAGAGCTTGCGATAGCCGCGCAGCTTGGTGGTGGGCAGCAGCGATTCGGCAAATGCCAGGCTGTAGCGCAGCCTTTTCCCGCGCTTGCGCAATTCATGGCGGGTAGGGATGTCCAGCGTGGCGAACTGCGTGCCCTGGTCGGCCACTTTGCTATGCCAGCGATGCAGGCGGCGCGCGAGTTGCTTCTGCAAATGAGGCCGTTCAGGCTCGGGCGCCAGCATGGGAATGATGGTGGGCTTGACGCTTGATACAGACAAGCCGCCTTCCAGCCGGATGGTGGGCTCGGGCGCGGTGTCGCTGGGCGTGCCGTTGGCGATGGTTTGCGTGCCGTCCGACGGCAACGCCGGGGGCACGTCCAGGCTCCATTCCAGCAGTTCCAGCAACCAAGCCTGAAACGCCTTGCCGCCGGCGATTGTCTGCGCGTCCTGCTCGGGCGGCGCGGCTTCCATCGGGATGACGGGCATGCCGGCGCGGATCAGCGCGGGCGCCACGGTTTCGTTCAGCACGTCCTGGTCGCGGTTGGCGCCGAAGGCGGCGAAGTGGGTGCGCGCGCCTTGCAGGATGGCGTCGGGCACCGGCGCTACCCAGCCTTCGAACAGCTTCCACGCCGACCGCAGCCGCCGCACGCCCACGCGCAACTGGTGCACGTGTTCAGAATTGCCGGCACGGTAAACGCCTTCGGTATCCACTTCAGCCAGCACCGCGGCGTTGCGCGCGATCTGGTCCAGGCATTCCGCGGCGATGCGGCCCAGCGCCTGCGGCGCCGTCATGTCGTCGCGCAACTTGACCCCGGATGCGCCGCGCGGCGCCCAGAACTGGGCAATGGCCCGGGCGCGGCGCGCCTCCAGATCATCGCCCTCCTTGGCGTCTTCCTCGGCAAGCCGTTCGGCCAACTGCGCCAGCGCATCGCCACGTTCGGACTTGCTGCGGGGATCCAGCACCAGGCTGTGCCGCTGCTGCCAGCCGCGCGCAACAGCAAAGATGGCGGCGGGGCGGCCCGACACCAGTTCAAATTCCAATTCTGAAATGGGCAGTTCCAGCGCGCCCGCGCGCAGGATGCCGGTGTCGTAGGCCAGTTCAACCGTGCCGTATCGCGTGCGGACTTTGCGTAGTTGGCGCAGCACATCGGTTTCATAGCGCAGGCCCAGTTCGCCCTTGATCGCGCTCAGCGCCGCTTCGACTTCAGTGCCGGCATATACCGACAGGTCCAGCACGGGGCCGGGGCGGGGGTGGTTCAGTTCGATGCGGGTGATGGCGTTGATGCCGGGCATCTTCAGCGTTTGCACCCAATCGGGGCCTTCCTGGCGCAGGCGGATGGCGATGCGCGCCCGCGCCAGTTCGCGCTCGGGCGTATCGAAATACATGGCATGCAAACGGATGCGCGTGGCTTCGCGTTGTTTGACTTCCTTCAGCACGGCCTGACGCGTCGCGGCGGGCACGTGCAGTTTCAATTCCTGTTCCGACATGGCGGTGGGTGTCCGACGGCAAAAGCCGAGATGTTAATCAAGCAAGGGGCGGGATTTGATGACCGTTCATATTTTGGTCATATCGAGCATAGACGCCATTTGTTGCGCGAAACAAGTCGGCACCGCAGCAAAAGAAAAAAGCGCCACCCTTTTTCAAGGGCGGCGCCAAGGAGCGCTGGTCAGGGGAAACCGACAAGCGTAAATAGAACTCAACTACGGCCTGCA
Organism: Achromobacter sp. JD-1; assembly: GCF_038594925.1. Lineage (NCBI taxonomy): Bacteria > Pseudomonadati > Pseudomonadota > Betaproteobacteria > Burkholderiales > Alcaligenaceae > Achromobacter > Achromobacter sp. JD-1. The sequence goes on from NZ_JBCGCS010000031.1 coordinate 15,770, forward strand.
ACTACCGGTCCATCACTACAGAATCCGTTTGCGCGCCTGGGTGATGATGATTTCGGCCAACACAACCACCACGAAGATGGCGGCCAGCACCAAGGCCACGCGGTCCCACTGGAACAGATTCAACGCCGTATCCAGCGCCATGCCGATGCCGCCCGCGCCCACCAGGCCCAGTACGGCGGATTCGCGCACGTTGATGTCCCAGCGCAGCAGCACGATGGACCAGAACGCCGGGCGGATCTGCGGCCAGTAGGCATACCACAGCACCGCGCCCTTGCTGGCGCCGGTGGCGGTCACCGCTTCGATGGGGCCACGCTGCGCTTCCTCGATGGCTTCGCCCACCAGCTTGCCGACGAAACCGATCGAGCGAAACGCAATCGCCAGCGTGCCCGCCAACGCGCCGGGCCCGAAGATGGCGATGAACAGCAACGCCCACACCAGCGAATTGACCGAGCGGCTGGACACCAGGATCAGGCGCGCCAGCATGTTGATGGTTTTGCTGGGCGTCAGGTTGTTGGCCGCCAGCAAGCCCACCGGCACCGCCATGAAGACGGACAGGATGGTGCCCAGCGTGGCGATGTGCAGCGTTTCGATCAGCGCCGCGTGCACGCCATCCGGGTAGTAGGCCCAGTCGATCGGCCACATGCGGCGGAACAGGTCGGCCATCTGCTCGGGGGCGTCATACAGGAATTCCGGTATGACCTCCACGCCACGGATGGCTTGGACAATGGCCGCGACCACCAGCAGGTACAGCGCAAAGCGCAGCAGCCGCTGCCCCATGCTGTAACGCTGCCATACGCGCGGCGTGCCCGCCGGGTTCAGGGTAGAGGCGTGAGCGTTCATTCTTCCACCTCCGCCTTGCGGGCCACCGGCGGCTTGCCGGAACCGATGCCGCGCGCGCCGGCAAAGCGGCCTTGCAGGATGCGGTCAAAGCCCAGGTTGTCCAGGAACACGGCGCGCACGAAGCCCGCGATGATTTCGCCCAGCATGATGATGGCGATCAGGGTCAGCAAGATGGCGCTGACGAAGTCGTAGTCAAAGCGCTGGAACGCCGAGAACAACGTGCCGCCCACCCCGCCCGCGCCCACGATCCCCACCATGGTGGAGTTGCGCAGGTTGGAGTCGAACTGGTAGGTGGCAAAGCCGATGAAGCGCGCGAACACCTGCGGCAGCACGCCGAAGATGATCACGTTGGCGAACGACGCGCCGCTGGCGCGCACCGCCTCCACTTGCTTCAACGAGATCTCTTCGATGGCCTCGGTGAACAGCTTGCCGATGAAGCCGATGGACGCCACCGTCAGTGCCAGAATGCCCGCCAGCGCGCCAAAGCCCACGGCCTTGACGAACAGGATGGCGACAATGACCGGGTGCAGTGCGCGGCACAAGGCCACCAGCGAACGGGCGGGCCACGACACCCAGGCGGGCATCATGTTGCGCGCGCCCAGAAGCCCCACGGGCAGCGCGAACAAAATGCCCAGCACCGAGGCCAGCACGGCAATTTCCAGGCTTTCGGCGATGCCCTTCCACAAGGTGTCGGGCTTTTCGAAATTGGGCGGAAACATGCGCGCCAGAAAGGTCGAGGCGTGCCCCATGCCGCTTTCAAAGCGCGCCCAACTGAAATCCAGTTGCGCGGCCGCGTAGACGGTGTAGATCAGCAGCAACACCAGGCCCGCCTTGGCGCGCCCGGACATGGCAAAGGGGCGCTTGCCCTGAAGAGGTGTCACTCCAGCCAAGACTCGCCTCCGTAGATGGTCTTGAGCATGGTGGCGTCCAGGCCCTGGCCGTCGCCGTCATAGACGACGGCTCCGCCAGACATGCCGACGATGCGAGTGGCGTAGCGGCGGGCCAGATCCACGTCGTGGATGTTGACGATGACGGGAATGCCGGTGGCGCTGCCCTGCGCGGACAGCAGCTCCATGATTTCCACCGAGGTCTTGGGGTCCAGCGACGAGGTGGGCTCGTCGGCCAGCAGCAGTTGAGGGCGCTGCATCAGGGCGCGGGCAATGCCCACGCGCTGGCGCTGGCCGCCCGACAGCGCGTCCGCGCGCTGGTCCGCAAAGCCCGCCAGCCCGACGGTATCCAGCAGCTTGTAGGCGTGCTCGATATCTTCGGGCTCAAAGCGGCGCATCCAGGCCTTCATGGCCGAGGTATACCCCAGCCGGCCCGTCAGCAGGTTTTCCATCACGGTCAGGCGTTCAACCAGGTTGTATTCCTGGAACACCATGCCGATGCGCCGGCGCGCGCGGCGCAGCGACGCGCCACGCACGCGGGCCAGGTCCACGCTGCCTTCCTGGGACTGCAGCACGATCTCGCCCTGGGTGGGTTCGATCAGCCGGTTGATGCAACGCAGAAGCGTGCTTTTGCCGGTGCCGGAAGGGCCGATGATGGCGGTCAGGCCTTGGCCGGCGATTTCAAGGTTGATGCCATTGAGAACCGGCCGGCCGGCCCGGTATTCCTTGACCAGGCCGGAAATGCGTAGCGACGTCGTCATGCTGGATTACTTCTTGCTCTTGGCGGATTCGCGGTCGTAGGCGGCGCGGTTGAAGCTTTCGCCGCCCGATTCAGCCACTTGGCGGACGATGGCCCAGTCTTTCTGGTAGGTCACCGGATAGAAACGATCGGCGCCGTCGAAGGCCTTCGACATTTCCGCGGGGAAGCGGTAGTCGTAGAAGCACTTCAACATCTGGTCGCGGAACTTCGGTTCCAGGTCATGCGCGTAGGCGAACGACGAGGTCGGGAATTTTTCGCTGGTGTAGATGATGCGGAAATCGGCTTCCTTGACCTGGCCGCGTTCAACCATGCGCTTGAACACGTCGGACGCCACGGCGGCGGCGTCGTAGTCGCCGGAGTTCACGCCCATGACGGACTGGTCGTGCTTGCCCGAGAAGATCACCTTGTAGTCCTTGTCCGGCGTCAGGCCTTCCTTTGGGAACAGGGCCACGGGCGCCATGTGGCCCGAGTTCGACGACGGCGCGGTGTGCGCGAGCTTCTTGCCCTTCAGGTCGGACAGCTTTTGGTACGGGCTGTCTTTCTTGACGATGACGATCAGGTTGTAGCCCTGGAAGCTGTCGGCATAGCCCTTCACGGCAAAGGGCACGGCGCCGGCAATGTTCACGGCGAACGCGGTGGGGCCGGTGGAAAAGCCGCCCACGTGCAGGCGGCCCGAGCGCATGGCTTCGATTTCGGCGGCGTTGCTTTGCACTTGGTAGAACACCACGCGCTTGCCCGTGCATTGGGACAGGTGCTTGGTGAAGGGCTTGAAGATGTCTTCATAGACCGCCGGGTCTTCCACGGGGGTGTAGGTGAACACCAGGGTGGACGGGGTCTTCAGCTTGGATGCGTCAGTGGGGGTGTCCGCCACCAGATCCTTGTTGGCGTCGCAGTACATCTGGTCCAGATCGCCGCGGTTGGAGCAGGTGTCGGCGGCGTTGGCGGCAGAGCCGCCAACGGCGAATGCGGCCAGGGCGGCCGCTTGCAATAGACGCATCGCGTGCATGGTTTGTCTCCTCAGGGGAATGAATTTGAATATTTCCTGAATTCAAACACACAAGAGGGAAAACGCGCACCTGGGAAAGTCCCTGCCTTTTTTTTCGAGAATTGTTCGAATTGTTCGTTTTATGTTCGTTTATTTTCGAACGTTCAAAGCACGGACCGTTACCCCCGATACCCCAGCTTGCGCGAAATCTCTTGCGCGCAGGCCAGTAGCGGCCGGGCGATCGTGCCGTCCCACGACACGTCGAACAAGCCCGTCGGCCCCAGGCTGGTTAGCGCCAGCACGATGTTGCCGGTGTTGTCGAACACGGGCACCGACAGCGCGTCCACGCCCGGCAGCGGGTTGCCCAGCGCGCGCGCCATGCCATGCACGCGGATGTCGGCCAACTGCGCGTCGATATTGGCGCGCGACGCCTTGCGCGGTGGTGGCACGCTGGCGATGACGGCGGTGTCGCCCTCTTCGCGGGCAATGTAGTGTTCGCTGACCTTGGGCGGCAGCCACGCCGCGAACACCAACCCGGTGGCGGTGTGCAGCATGGACATCACCGTGCCCTTGCGCATGTTCACGTGGACCGGATAGCTGGCTTCGGTCATGTGGATCATGGTGGGGCCGTGCGAGCCCAGCACGGCGATGCCCAAGGTATGGCCAATATCGGATTGCAGCTTGGCGATCTCGGGCATGGCGATGCGCACGGGGTCCAGCCGCTGCAGGCTGACCAGCCCCATCTGCAAGGCAAAGGGTCCCAGTTCGTACTGGCCGGTGACGGCGTCCTGCTGCACCAGGCCAACCCGCACGAAGCTGACCAGGTAGGGGTGCGCCTTGGCTGAGGTCATGCCCGCGCCCGCCGCCAGGTCGCGCAGGGTCAGGGGCTTGCCGGCGTCGACCAGCGCGGCCAGCAGCGGCACGCCTACTTCGATGGATTGGATGCTGCGGCGGCCGTCATTGGCGGAGGCAGCGGGGGTCTTGGAGGTGGCCACGGTGTGTCTGCCCTTACGCCGGTTGGGCCGGGGTTGGCTGCGAGAGCTGCGGCGCTTGGCGCGCCGCCAGCAGCCGGTTGGCCATTTCGACGAAGCCCGCGCCGCCGTGGAAGGCCGCCACGAAAGCGGGGCGATCCGTCAAACGGTGCAATTGCGCCTGGATGTTCGCCACGCCGACCGAAATCGGAAAGTACGCGAACATCGGCTCGTCGTTGGGCGAATCGCCAATGAACAGCGTGCTGTCCAGCGCATCGGCCACGTCCTGGCCGAATTCGCGCTGGAACATCGTGCGCGTCATGGTCAGCTTGTCGTAGTCGCCAAACCAGCCGTTCACATGGATCGAGCTGACTTTTGCCTGCGCGCCGGCGTCCTGGAAGATTTGGACGATCTTCGTGACCGCTTCGTCCGGCAGGGCGGGCACGTCTTCGCAGAAGTCGATGGCCAGATCGGCCACGCGGTAGTCCTGGTCGCTGGCGACGGCGCATCCGGGCACTTCGGCCAGCACGCGGTCGCGGATGGCGTCCAGGCGCTGGCGGCTGGCCTGGCGCGAGGCGGCGTCCGTCCAGTAATGGGTGGTCATGCGGCGGGCCTGGCGGTCGTAGGCGTAGTAGAACGCGCCGTTTTCCCCCACCACGGCGCGCACCGGCCACATGCGGGCGATATGGTCGCACCAGCCGGCCGGACGGCCGGTGATGGGCACCACCTGGATGCCGGCAGCCTCCAGGCGCTCCAGCGCGGCGTAGGCGTCGGCCGGCAAACGGCCTTCGGTGGTCAGCGTGTCGTCGATATCGGTCAGGACGACGCGAACCGCCGCCGCCACGGTCAAAGGCATGGCCGCAAGGGCTTGCATGAGGTTTTTCCTTCGAGTTTTAAGGGGGATCTCCGGGCGAAAGTTTAACCGTACGCCCCCCGCCGGACGGGCTTCTTGCAGACCAATAGGGGTTCTGGCCCGAGGGGCGCTAAAATCCGGGCTTTCCCGCCTGGTTTGCGTGCCCGCCATGTCCGTCCAGTTGTCCTCTTTGCCCGGCTCCGAGCCGGAATCCTTCGGTATCGCTTCGGTAGCCGAGATCATCGCCGAGCTGCGCGCCGGCCGTATCGTCATCCTGGTTGACGAAGAAGACCGTGAAAACGAGGGCGACCTTGTCATGGCCGCCGAATTCGTCACGCCCGAGGCCATCAACTTCATGGTGACCCACGGCCGCGGCCTGGTGTGCCTGACCCTGACCGAAGAACGCTGCCGCCAGTTGGAGCTGCCCATGATGGCGGCCCGCAACGGCACGCGCTACGGCACCAACTTCACGCAGTCGATCGAAGCCGCCGAAGGCGTCGAAACCGGTATTTCGGCCGCCGACCGCGCCCGCACCATTCAGGTGGCGGTGGCGCGCGACGCCAAGCCGTCCGACCTGGTTCAGCCCGGCCACATCTTCCCGGTGCGCGCGGTGCCTGGTGGCGTGCTGGTGCGCGCCGGCCACACCGAAGCCGGCTGCGACCTGACCGCCATGGCCGGCCTGACGCCCGCCGCCGTCATCTGCGAAATCCTGAAGCCCGACGGCACCATGGCCCGCTTGCCGGATCTGGTGGAATTCGCCCGCCAGCACAACCTGAAGATCGGCACCATTGCCGACCTGATTCAATACCGCAGCGAACACGAATCCATCGTCAAGCGCGTGGGCAAGCGGCCCATGCAGACGGCCTGGGGCACTTTCGAGGCCGTGGCCTACGAAGACGCTGCCACCGGCTCCGCCCACTTGGCGCTGGTGCATGGTAACGTTTCCCCCGACGTTGAAACGCTGGTGCGCGTGCATGAACCGGCCTCCGTGCTGGACGTGCTGGACACCGGCGCCAGCCCGCATAGCTGGGGCGTGGCGAAGGCCCTGGAGGCCATTGCCGCCGCACCCGCTGGCGTGCTTGTCTTGATGAATTGCCAGTCGTCCACCGAACACCTGTTTGGCCAGATTGCCGGCTGGAACGACCCGAAGGCGCAGGCCAACGCCGCCGCCAGCACCGACCGTTTCGGCTTGCGCACTTATGGCATCGGCGCACAGATTCTGCGCGACCTGAATGTGGGCCAGATGAGGCTCCTGGCCCGACCGCGCAAGATGCCCAGCATGGCGGGCTTTTCCCTCACCATTACGGGTTACGATTGCGACCCGCAGAATACTCCCGCAACACTTAAGGCCGACACATGAACCCTTACATCCTTACCCCCGACCTGAACGGCGAAGGGCTGCACATCGGCATCGTACGCGCCCGCTTCAACGAAGAAATCGGCCAGGCCGAACTCGAAGCGTGTCTGAAGGAACTGGCCGAGCTGGGCGTGGACGAACGCGACGTGATGGTCACCACCGTCCCGGGCGCCCTGGAACTGGGCGTGGCCCTGTCCCACATGGCCGAAACGTTTGAATTCGACGCACTGATCGCGCTTGGCGCCGTCATTCGTGGCGAGACCTATCACTTTGAAGTGGTCAGCAATGAAACGGCCACTGCAATCACCCGTATCTCCCTGGAAACCGGCATCCCCATCGCAAACGGCGTGTTGACCGTCGACACCGACGAGCAGGCGCAAGCCCGCGCCGCGGGCAAGGGCCGCGATTGCGCCCAGGTGGCCGTTGAAATGGCCAACCTGGTGGCGGCGCTGGAACCCGAGGAAGAAGACGAAGACGAAGACGACGAGGACGAAGATTTTGACGACGAAGAAGACGACGACCAGCGCTGATAGCGCGGCGCAAGCCCGCGCCAACGCGCGCAGCGCACGCCGCCGTGCACGCGAATTCGCGCTGCAGGGCGTTTATGCGTGGCTGCTGCGCGGGGGCGAAGGCACGCAGGACGCCGGCGAGATCGACGCCCATCTGCGCGACACCGAGGATTTTTCCGAGGCCGACGCGCAATGGTTCAAGACCTTGCTGCATGGTGTCCTGCGCGAAGCGCTCGCGCTGCGCGAGCGTTTCACGCCTTACGTCGACCGCCCGCTGGCCGAGTTGTCGCCCGTTGAGCATGGCATCCTGCTGATCGGCAGCTTCGAACTGATTCATCATGTTGAAGTGCCGTACAAGGTTGCCATCAACGAAGCCGTTGAACTCGCCAAGTCGTTTGGCGGCACCGATGGCTTCAAGTTCGTCAACGGCGTGCTCGACAAGCTGGCCGCCGATGTGCGTGCGAACGAGGTCCAGGCCGCGGCGCAGCAGCGACGCTGAATCCGGGCTATTGGTTCGGGCCACGGGTCCGGGCCAATGGTCTGTGTAGGGGTCAGGCGCATGCCGCCCTGCGCGCACTTTTCCAGTGCGCCAGGCGTGGTCTGCACCTGACCCCTTCGTGTATCCGATGTTTGTTTTCCCCGCCGGCCCGCGTGCCGGCCTCTCGGAGTTGCCGTGGCGTCCGAATTTGAATTGATCGCGCGCTATTTCACCCGGGCCGCGCCCGCCGGCTTGCTGGGCGTGGGCGATGACTGCGCGCTGTTTCCCGTGCCCGCGGGCGAGCAGGTCGCCATCAGCACCGACCTGCTGCTGGAAGGCCGCCATTTCTTTTCCGACGTGGACCCGCGCGCCTTGGGCCACAAGTCGCTGGCCGTGAACCTGTCCGACCTGGCCGCCATGGGCGCGCGTCCCATTGGCTGCGTGCTGGGCCTGGCCTTGCCGCGTCTGGACGAGCCCTGGCTGGCCGCCTTCGCCGATGGCTTCCATGCGCTGGCGGCTGCCCATGGCTGCCCGCTGATCGGCGGCGACACCACCCGCAGCGCGCATGACCTGGCGATCAGCGTCACGGTCTTTGGCGCAGTACCTGCCGGCCAGGCGCTGCGGCGCGATGCGGCACAAGCGGGCGACGACATCTGGGTATCCGGCGAGTTGGGCGCGGCCGATGTCGCCTACCGCCTGCTGGACGGCCAGTACCCCGCCAACGACGCCTTGCTGGCCGCCACGCGCGCCGCGCTGGAATGGCCGCAGCCGCAGGTGGCGCTGGGGATGGCGTTGCGCGGTATTGCGCATGCCGCCGTCGATTTATCCGACGGCCTGCTGCAAGACCTGGGCCACATCCTGACCGCCAGCCGGCTGGGCGCGCGCCTGGAAGTCGACAGCATGCCGGTGGCCGCCGCCGTGGCGGCGCTGGAAGACGCGCCTCGCCGTCGCGCGGTGCTGGGCGGTGGCGACGTCTACCAACTGTGTTTCACCGCCTCGGCCGCGCAGCGCGATGCCGTTCAAGCCGCCGCTCGCGCGGTCGGCGTTCAGGTCACTCGCGTGGGGCAGATGCTGGCGCAAGCCGGGCTGCAAGTGCTGGACGGACGGGGCCGGCAACTGACCGACTTGCCGGGTGGCTTCGATCATTTCCCTGGCGCCTGAGCGGCTGTTCGCGCTTCGCCATTCTCCTTTCCCCATTCCCCTTTCCCCCCCATCGGCCCAGGATCCATGTCCTCTTCCTCCAAGCCATCTCGCTCCATCCGCGAACGTTCGCGCGCCGTGTATCCCGCGCTTTCATGGGTGTGCCGCGACCCCGGCCGCCTGATCGCCTTTGGCCTGGGTAGCGGCTTGATCCGGCCGGCATCGGGCACCTGGGGCACGCTACTTGCTTGGGGGATCTGGGTGGCCGCCGCGCCCGCCGCATCGAACCTGGCCATCGGCGTGTTCCTGGCGCTGGCCTTTGTGTACGGTTGCTGGGCCTGCCATCGGGTGGGCCGTGAACTTGGGCAATCCGATCATGTCGGAATGGTCTGGGACGAGATGGTGGCGTTCTGGCTGGTGCTTTGGCTGACGCCGGCCGGCTGGGTGTCGCAGTTGCTGGCGTTCGCGCTGTTTCGCACGTTCGACATCGTCAAGCCGCCGCCCATCAAGTTCTTCGACGCCCACGTCAAAGGTGGCTTTGGCGTCATGTGGGACGATATCGTCGCGGCCGGCTACGCCTTGCTGGTCATGGCCTTGGTAGTGCGTACAGGAGTCTTGGGATGAACGAACAGCAAGCAGTCACCCGTTCGAATCTGTCGGCGGCGCAGTTGTCGGAAGCCACGCTGGTCGGCCTGGCTGAACGGCTGGGCGATGCAATGCGGCGCAAAGGCTGGATGTTGGGCACCGCGGAATCGTGCACGGGCGGCCTTTTGGCCGGGGCGATGACGTCGGTGGCCGGTTCCAGCGACTGGTTCGAACGCGGCTTCGTCACTTACAGCAACGACGCCAAGGTGACCGAACTGGATGTGTCGCCCGACGCGCTGCACCACTTCGGCGCGGTCAGCGAACCCGTGGCGCTGGAGATGGCCAATGGCGTGTTGCTGGCATCGCCCAGCGCGCACATGTCGGTATCCACCACCGGCATCGCCGGACCGGGCGGGGCCACGCCGGGCAAGCCTGTGGGCATGGTGTGTTTTGGTTTTGCGATGCGGGTGGACGATGGCATCAGCAGCCGCGCCGTCACCCATGTGTTCAATGGCGACCGCACGCAGGTGCGTCACGCCGCCGTGGAATTCGCGATGCGCGGCTTGCTGGAATTCCTGGGCGAGCCAGCCTGAGTCAGCGGGCCTGAATCAACGCAGAGCGTTGACTCAGAAAATCAACGCACCGCGTTGATGGCATCCCGCAGGCCCATCGCGGCCTGGCCGGCGGCTTCGCGCCAGTCGTCGCCGCCGCTGGCGTAGATGATGGCGCGCGACGAGTTGATCATCATGCCGCTGCGCGCGGCATTGGCGCCCGCGTTCACGGTGGCGGTAATGTCGCCGCCTTGCGCGCCGATGCCCGGTACCAGCAGGGGCAGGGCATCGCCGATGCGTTGGCGCACCGCCGCCAGTTCGTTCGGGAACGTGGCGCCCACCACCAGGCCGCACTGGCCGTTGGCGTTCCACTTGTCGGCCACCAGCCCTGCCACGTGCAGGTACAGCGGTTCGCCGTTATCCATCTTCAAAAATTGCAGGTCAGAACCGCCCGGGTTGGACGTGCGGCACAGCACGATCACGCCGCGGTCACGCCATGCCAGATAAGGCTCGACTGAATCCAGGCCCATGTAGGGGCTGACCGTCAGTGCGTGCGCCTGGTAGCGCTCGTACGCTTCACGCGCGTAGTTCTCGGCGGTGGAGCCGATGTCGCCGCGCTTGGCGTCCAGCACGATGGGCAGGTCCGGATGCTTGTCGCGGATGTGCTGGCACAGCGCTTCCAACTGGTCTTCGGCGCGGTGCGCGGCGAAATACGCAATCTGCGGCTTGAAGCTGCAAGCGTAGGGCGCGGTGGCGTCGACGATGTCGCGGCAGAACTGGAAGATGGCGTCCGGCTTGTCCTGCAATTCGCGCGGAAAGCGTTGGGGGTCGGGGTCCAGGCCCACTTGCAGAAGTGAGTTGCTGGTGGTCCAGGCGTGTTCGAGTTTTTGCAGGAAATTCATGGGGGAGTTCAGTGCAGTTTGACCCGGGGGCGCGTGCGCCGCATCAGCAGGCGGGCCAGGGCAAGGGAGGCCGTGCGCGAGATGCCCAGCACCGCTTTGTGGTGCATCAGGTGCAGGCTCATGTACATCAAGCGCGCCAGTGTACCGCTTACGAACAGTCCCCGTCCGGCCAGCTTGCCCATCAGGCTGCCCACGCCAGCGTCCTGGCCCAGCGACACCAGCGAGCCATGGTCCTGGTAGACGTAGGGCGCGGTCGGCTCGGCGGTGCGACGCAGGCGCGCCGTCAGCTTCTTGGCCAGGTAGTCGGCCTGCTGGTGCGCGGCCTGGGCGCGGGCGGGCACGGTGCGCCCGTCGCGCCAGGGCACCGCGCAGCAATCGCCCAGGGCCAGGATGTGCGGATCGGGGGATTCCAGCCGTTCGTTCACTTCCAACTGGCCCAGCTTGTTCAGCGGCAAGTCCAGATCGGCCAGCAGGGTGGGGCCCTTGATGCCGGCCGCCCACATGCACAATTGGGCGGGGAATTCCCGGCCGTCGGCGGTCTTGACGCTATCACCCGTCACTTCCGACACGCGGCACGACGTTTCCACGCCGATGCCCAGCTCGGTCAGTCGGTTGGTGGCTGCTTCCGATATTTTTTCAGGCAGTGCCGACAGGATGCGCGGCGCGCCTTCCACCAGCGTGATGGCCAGGTCGCGCTCAGCGCGAAAGTTCGGCAAGCCGTAGGCGCTGACCACGTGGCTGGCTTCAGTCAGTTCCACAGCCAGTTCCACGCCGGTGGCGCCGCCGCCCACGATCACCAGGTCCAGCCGGGCCGACGGATTGCGCACCTTGGCCAAGTCCACCAGCGCCATGGCTTTCAGCATGGTCAGGCGGAACTGTTCGGCGTTTTCGGTGGTGTCGAGCGTGACGGCGTGTTCGGCCGCGCCGGGCGTGTTGAAAAAGTTGGACGTGCTGCCCAGGGCCAGCACCAGCGTGTCGTAGCTGAATTCACGGCGCGGCAGCACTTCCTGATTCTGCGCATCGTTGACGGCGTCCACCACGATCTGGCGGCGTTCGCGGTCTACGCTGACCAGGCTGCCTTGCGCGAAAGAAAAGCCGTTCATGTGGGCCAGCATCAGGTAGGACAAGCCTTCCTGGTGGATATCCAGCGTGCCTGCCGCCGCTTCGTGCAGCGACGGCTTCCAGATGTGGAAGGGCCGGCTGTCGACCAGCGTGATGTGCTGGCGGCCGTGAATGCGGCCCAGTTTGGCGGCCAGTTCCAGGCCACCCGCGCCACCGCCAACGATGACGATGCGTTCAGAGCGTGCTGACGTCGAATTAGGCATCATGGCTCCCAGTATAAATACGGTCGCATCCCTCGTGGGATGCAGCCCGTGTCAATGCATGACGAATCGGCTGATGGCCACGCCCACCCACACGACGCCGGCGAAGATCAGCAGCAGCATCACGGCCGCGCTGCCCAGATCCTTGGCGCGTCCCAACAGCGGGTGGCGTTCCACCGACAGGGCGTCGGCCAGCGCTTCGATGGCGGAATTCAGCAGCTCGGCCGCCAACACCATCACCACCGTGCCCACCAGGAAAAACACCTCGACCGTGGTGCGCCCCAGGAAAAATGCCGCCGGAATCATCAGCACGGCCAGCGCCAGTTCCTGGCGGAACGCGGCTTCATATTTGACGGCCGCTTTCAGGCCTTGCCACGAATAGCGCAGCGCATTCAGGATGCGGCGCAAGCCGCCGGAGCTTTTGAAGGGCGAGTGTTGCGGGTCGTAGGTCATGAGCGCGTAGAAAGGCGGAAGGTGGCCGCTTTTTAACAGAGTTGGGTTGCCCGCATGTCGTGATGTCTGGCTATGGGCAAACCCTAATTGTGACGCATCGCGGTCAAGCGCAGGATTCTGGTCAATTGGTAAGGCCACTTTACCTTTCTGATATTGCACCGCCCGGACACCGTCCAGGCCCCGCAGACCCAACCGCCACCATGCCGATCCAGACCATCGAGCCGCGCCGCTTATACCGCCAGATCGCCGACCAGCTGCGTTTGCTGATCGAAGCCGGCGAATTTCCCGTGGGCGCCCGTTTACCCCCGGAACGTGACCTGGCGCTGAAGCTGGGCGTGTCGCGCCCGTCGGTGCGTGAAGCGCTGATTGCGCTGGAAGTGGAAGGCTGGGTGGAAGTGCGCATGGGCTCGGGCGTGTATGTACAAAGCCTGTCGGGCGCGCCGCGCGCCAGCCTGACGGCGGAAAGCCCGCTGGAAACCATCCGCGCGCGCTGGACCATCGAAGGCGAACTTGCCGCGCAGGCGGCCCGCAACCCGGCGCCCGCGCTGGTCGATGGCCTGCTGGAAGCGGTGGGCGCCATGGAAGACGAAGCCCGCGCGGCCAGCGTGCCCATCCGCGGCGACCGGCTGTTCCATTTGCGCGTGGCCGAAATGGCCAGCAACGCCGTGCTGGTGCGCGTGGTGGGCGAACTGTTCGACGAACGCCACAACCCGCTGTCCGTAAAGCTGGGCGACTACTTCGAAAACCCCGATAGCTGGGCCGCCGCCATCACCGAGCACCGCCGCGTTATCAGCGCCATTGCCGCGGGCGACGAAGCCGCTGCGCGCGCCGCCATGCATCACCATCTTTCCTGCTCGTTCGACCGCTTGACCGCCAGTTGGCCGGGCGCGGCCGAAACGATGCGTATCGATAGCAAAGAGCCGGCGGCGTCCTGACGCCACCGGGGATCCGTAGTCGCAGTACGAAGTTGCAACCTGTAGGTGAAATCCCGATGTGAAACATAAAGCGGGCCGGCTCATAACAACATTCGCCGCGCCCGCCACCTCAAAGAGAGGAGACAACATGAATAAAGGCAACGCTATCAAAGTGCTGTTTGCCGCCGTCGCGCTGGCCGTCAGTGGCAGCGCGCTGGCGCAAACCAAGTTGAAATGGGCGCATGTGTACGAGACTTCCGAACCCTTCCATACCTCGTCGGTGTGGGCGGCGCAGGAAATCGAAAAACGCACCAACGGCCGCTATCACATCGATGTCTATCCCGCCTCTCAGCTGGGCAAGGAAAACGACATCAACCAGGGGCTGACCCTGGGCACGGTGGACATGATCATTTCCGGGTCCAGCTTCGCCGCCAAGAGCTTCCCGCGCATCGGCGTCACCTACTACCCCTACACCTTCCGCAGCCCCGAGCACCTGATCGCCTACACCAAGAGCGACATCTACAAAGAGCTGACGCAAGGCTACGACCAGAAAAGCGGCAACCATATCGTCGCGACCACGTACTACGGCACGCGCCAGACCACGTCCAACCGCGCCTTCACCCAGTGCGCTGAAATGAAGGGCTTGAAGATCCGGGTGCCGGACGTGGCCGCCTATCTGGCCATGCCGCGCGCCTGTGGCGCCAACACCGCGCCAATTGCGTTCGCCGAGGTTTACCTGGCCTTGCAGAACGGCACGGTTGAAGCGCAAGAGAACCCGCTGACCACCATCGAAGCGAAGAAGTTCTACGAGGTGCAGAAGAACATCATCCTGACGGGTCACATCGTCGACCACCTGAACACGGTCATCTCGGGCAAGCTCTGGAAGAGCCTGTCCGACGCCGACAAGAAGGTCTTCGCTGAAGTCGCGCAGCAGGCGGCGGAGAAGGCCTCGGCCGAAGTCGCCGCGAGCGAAAAGAAAATGGTGGATGTGTTCAAGCAGCGCGGGCTGAACGTGGCCGAAGTCAATGTTGAAGACTTCCGCAAGACCGTGCTGGCAAAGGTGCCGTTCGAACAGTACGGCTACCAGAAATCGGATTGGGAAAAGATCCAGGCGGTGAAATAGCCGCCTGCGGTTAACGACCACGGAACCGGCGGGCCCATGCGGCCCGCCGACCCACCGATATCCGATCAGGGGAACGTCATGCATTCCAACGCGAAAGCGGCGCCGATGGCGGCCGTGAGCCATCGGCCCGGCCCGGCGTCGGCACCCGGCCACACCAACCCGTCACCTGGCCCACACCAGACCAGCGTCGACGAGATCGTCCACAGTTTCGAAGAGGCCGACCAGCACAAGGTAGACCTTAGCGGCTACCAGCCTGAAGACTGGATTTGCCTGGGCATATTCTGGGTGATGTCCTTGCTGGTTTTTTTGCAGTTTTTCTCGCGCTACGTGCTGAATGACTCCTTTGCCTGGACCGAGGAACTGGCCGTGTATTGCCTGATTGGCGTGGTGTTCCTGGGCGCCGCCATGTGCGTGCGAACCTGCCGCCACATTCAGGTGGATTTCCTGTACCGCTACCTGCCCAAGCCGGTGGGCCGTGTGCTGGCCACCGCGATCGATATCTTGCGCACCGCGTTCTTCGGCTACGCGGTGTGGCTGACCTACCGCTACATCGTGCTGGTGGGCGACGAACCCATGACCACGCTGTTCTGGAACAAGGCCTATGTGTATTGGATGGCGCTGGCGGGCTTTGCCATGATGTTCCTGCGGTCGCTGCAAGTGTCGGCGCGCAACTGGCGGCAAGGCTATTCCATCCTGGAAAACCCCGCGGCTTACGACGCGCAGGATTGATCGTGTTCGCAGTGGCGCAATTCCTGATGACCCCGCATTGCCTATCCAGGAGCAAGACATGGGCATTTTGATTGGAACGTTTCTGTTGTTGATGATCCTGGGCCTGCCGGTGGCGGTGTCCATGGTGGGTGCATCGCTGCTGTTCATTCTGGTTTCCGGCAGCGTGCCCGACGTGGTGGTGGCGCAGCGCATGATCGCGGGCATTGAGTCGTTTCCGCTCCTGGCCGTGCCATTCTTCATCCTCGCGGGCAACCTGATGAACATTGCCGGCATCACCGGCCGCATCTACAACTTCGCGGTGGCGCTGGTGGGCTGGATGCGTGGCGGCCTGGGGCAGGTGAACATCGTTGGCTCGGTGGTGTTCGCCGGCATGTCGGGCACCGCGATTGCCGATGCGGCGGGCCTGGGCACCATTGAAATCAAGGCCATGAAAGACCATGGCTACAACACCGAGTTCGCGGTCGGGGTCACCGCCGCGTCCGCCACGCTGGGTCCCATCATTCCGCCGTCCTTGCCCTTCGTCATCTACGGCATGATGGCCAACGTGTCGATCGGGTCGCTGTTCCTGGCGGGCCTTATTCCTGGCGTCGTGCTGACCTTGTTGATGATGCTGACCGTGGCGTACTACGCGCGCCGCAACAACTGGGGCGGCGACGTTGCGTTCAACTGGAAACGCCTGGGTGGCGCGGGGCTGGAAGTGCTGATCGTGCTGGCGTTTCCGCTGTCGATCTGGTTGATGACGCTGGCCGGCGTGTCGCCCAACCTGGCCACCGGCATTGCGTTCGCGGCGCTGCTGTTGATGGACTGGCGCTTCAACTTTTCGGCCGTTATGGCATTGATGGCGCCGGTGATCCTGATTGGCGGCATGACGCTGGGCTGGTTCACCCCCACCGAGGCCGCTGTGGCCGCCGTGATCTGGGCGCTGTTCCTGGGCCTGGTGCGCTACCGCTCGATGACGTTGCGCACGCTGGCCAAGGCGTCATTCGACACCATCGAAACCACGGCATCCGTGCTGTTCATCGTGACGGCGGCATCGGTCTTTGCCTGGCTGCTGACCACGACGCAGGCCGCGCAGGCGCTGACCGACGCCATTCTGAGCGTGACGCAGAACAAGTGGGTGTTCCTGCTGATGGCCAACGTGCTGATCCTGATCGTGGGTTGCTTCATCGACACCATTGCGGCCATCACGATCCTGGTTCCCATCCTGCTGCCCATCGTGCTGAAGCTGGGCATCGACCCCATCCATTTCGGTTTGATCATGGTCTTGAACCTGATGATCGGCCTGCTGCATCCACCCATGGGCATGGTGCTGTTCGTGTTGGCGAGGGTGTCGCGCTTGTCGGTCGAGCGCACCACCATGGCCATCCTGCCGTGGCTGCTGCCGTTGTTCGCGGCGCTGATCGCCATTACCTACATCCCGCAGATCACTCTGTGGCTGCCCACCGCCATGGGCATGGCCGGCAAATAAGGAGCACGCATTCATGTCGCAAAAACTGCAAGGCAAGACCGCCATCGTGACCGCCGCCGGCCAAGGTATCGGCCGCGCCGTGGCCGAGGCATTTATGCGCGAAGGCGCGGACGTGCTGGCCGTGGACATCAATGCCGAGGCGCTGAGTACGCTGTCCGGTTGCCGCACACAGGTGCTGGACGTGACCGATGGCCGCGCCATCACCGCGCTGGTGGAAGGCGCGGGGCCGGTGAATGTGCTGTTCAACGGCGCGGGCTTCGTCCACGCCGGCACCATCCTGGACTGCGACGAAGACGCCTGGGACTTTTCCTTCAACCTGAACGTGCGGTCCATGTACCGGTTGATCCGCGCGTGCCTGCCCGGCATGCTGGCGCGCGGCGGCGGGGCCATCGTCAACATGGCGTCGGTCGCGGGTAGCATCAAGGGCGCGCCCAACCGCTGCGCCTATGGCGCCACCAAGGCCGCCGTGATCGGGCTGACCAAGTCGGTGGCGGCGGACTTCGTGGCGCAAGGCATCCGCTGCAACGCCATCTGCCCGGGCACCGTTGAATCACCGTCATTGCGTCAGCGCATCGAAGCGCAGGCCGCGGCCTGCGGGCAGACGATAGCCGCGGTCGAAGCCGCGTTCACCGCTCGCCAACCGATGGGCCGCATCGGCCGTACCGAAGAAATCGCCGCGCTGGCGGTGTATCTTGCCAGCGATGAATCCGCCTTCACCACCGGCACCGCCCAGGTGATCGACGGCGGCTGGTCCAACTGAAGCTTTCCTCTTTTCGCAACAAGGAACCGTTATGAAATTGATGCGCTATGGCGCCAAAGGTGCCGAGAAGCCCGGCCTGATCGACGCGCAGGGCAAGGTGCGTGACCTGTCTTCTGTGCTGCCCGACATCACCGCGCAAACACTGAGCGCTGCGCGCCTGGCCGAACTGCGTGCGCTGGATGCGTCCACGCTGCCGCTGGTGGCGAACCCGGGCCGCGTGGCGCCGCCGTGGAGCGGCATGGGCAAGTTCATCTGCATCGGCCTGAACTACGCCGACCACGCCGCCGAATCGGGCCTGCCCGTGCCGGCCGAACCCGTCATCTTCATGAAGCCGACGTCAGCTGTCGTTGGCCCCAACGACCCCGTCGTGCTGCCGCAGGATTCCATCAAGACCGATTGGGAAGTGGAGCTGGGCGTGGTCATCGGCGAGAAGGCGCGCTACGTCAGCGAGGCCGACGCCATGAAACACGTGGCCGGCTATTGCGTAGTGAACGACGTGTCCGAACGCGAATACCAGATCGAGCGCGGCGGCACCTGGGACAAGGGCAAGGGCTGCGACACCTTCGGCCCCATCGGCCCGTGGCTGGCCACCGCCGATGAAATTCCCAACCCGCAAGACCTGGAGATGTGGCTGGAAGTGAACGGCAAGCGCTACCAGAACGGCAGCACGCGCACCATGGTGTTCGGCGTGGCGCAGTTGGTGGCGTATGTCAGCCGCTTCATGACGCTGTACCCCGGCGACCTGATCAGTACCGGCACGCCGCCCGGCGTGGGCATGGGGCAAAAGCCCGCGCCCATTTACTTGAAGGCCGGCGACGAAATCAAGCTGGGCATCGCGGGCCTGGGCGAACAGCGCCAGCGCGTGCACGCCTGGGATCCGGCGTTGATCGACGGCTGATATCAACCCCGCCGGCAGCCCGCCCGTACCCCTTACTTTCCGGAGTCCTCATGTCCCAGAACGAATTGGCGTTCATCCGCATCCACCCGGCGGACAACGTGGTGATCGCCCGGCGCCAACTGGTCAGCGGCACGCGGCTGGAAGGCGAAGGCGTGACGGTGCAGGGGCTGGTGCCGCCCGGCCACAAAGTGGCCGTGCGCGCCATTGCGGCGGGTGAGCCGGTGCGCCGCTACAACCAGATCATCGGCGTGGCGCGCCAGGCTATCGCGGCCGGGCAGCACGTGCACACGCACAACCTGGAGTTCTCGGAATTCGAGCGCGACTACGCGGTGGGGCAGGGCGCGCACGCGACCGATTACGTGGCGCAGCCCGCCACTTTCGAAGGCATCGTGCGCGCCGATGGCCGCATCGCCACGCGCAACTACATTGGCATCCTGACCAGCGTGAACTGTTCGGCCACCGTCGCGCGCGCCATCGCCGACCATTTCCGCCGCGACATCCATCCCGACGCGCTGGCCGCCTGTCCGAACGTGGACGGCGTGGTGGCGCTGACGCACGGCGCGGGCTGTGCCACCGGCAGCGAGGGCGAGCCGCTGAAAGTGCTGCGCCGCACGCTGGGCGGCTATGCGCGCCACGCCAATTTCGGCGGGCTGATGGTGGTGGGGCTGGGCTGCGAAACCAATCAGATCGGCGGCTTGATGGAACAAGAAGGGCTGCGTGAAAGCGGGCTCTTGCATACCTTCAATATCCAGGACACCGGCGGTACGCGCAAAACCGTGGCGCGTGGCATTGAACTGGTCGAGCGCATGTTGGACCAGGCCAATCAGGTGCGGCGCCAGCCGGTGCCGGCCAGCCATCTGACGGTGGGCCTGCAATGCGGCGGTTCCGACGGCTATTCGGGCATCAGCGCCAACCCGGCGCTGGGCGCGGCGGTGGACCTGCTGGTGCGCCACGGCGGCACCGCGATCCTGTCGGAAACGCCCGAGATCTATGGCGGCGAACACCTGCTGACGCGCCGCGCTCAAACGCCCGACGTGGCTGAAAAACTATTGGCGCGCGTGCGCTGGTGGGAAGACTACTGCGCCCGCAACGACGCCGAGATGGACAACAACCCATCAGCCGGCAACAAGGCGGGCGGCCTGACCACCATTCTTGAAAAATCGCTGGGCGCCATCGCCAAGAGCGGCACCACCAACCTGACCGACGTGTTCGAGTACGCCGAACCCGTGCGCGCGCGCGGTCTGGTGTTCATGGACACGCCGGGCTACGACCCCGTGTCCGCCACCGGCCAGGTGGCGGGCGGCGCCAACCTGATCTGCTTCACCACCGGCCGGGGTTCCGCCTACGGCTGCGCGCCCGCGCCATCCTTGAAGCTGTCGACCAACACCGCCTTGTGGCAGCGCCAGTCGGACGACATCGACATCAATTGCGGTGAAGTGGTGGACGGCGCGCAAAGCGTGGCGCAGATGGGCGAACGCATTTTTCAGTTGATGCTGCAAACGGCATCGGGTCGCCGCACGCGCAGCGAAGAGCATGGGTATGGGCAGAACGAATTCGTGCCGTGGCAACTGGGCGCGGTGATGTAGGGGCCATCGGTGATGGAGGGGTTTTGGGTGCTGGTGGACGCTGGCGTTGCATTTAGTCACCGTCTTGGTGTCGAAGAATTCAGCCGCTACAGATATCCTCATCCGCGCGCCGACTGGCCGGTCATCCGACAGGTGCATGGCGCCTTCCGCCCTGGGTCAACCATGCTTGAACGTTTGAATTCGGAGTCGTTGCCGCGCCTGCCCGCAGACGTGGAAAAGCCCGCCTATGACCGCAGCCGTCTCACGCCCGGCATCGTGCATCTGGGCCTGGGCGCATTTCACCGCGCGCATCAGGCGGTGATGACGGACCTGGCCATCGAGGCCAGCGGCGACCTTAGTTGGGGCATTCTGGGCGTGTCGCTGCGCAGCCGCGCCACGCGTGACGCGCTGACGCCACAAGACGGCCTGTACACGCTGGCCTTGCGCGAGGGCAGAACCGATGGGCAAACCCACGAACAGCTTCGCGTGGTGGGATCCGTTCTGCGCGTGATGGTGGCCGAGGAAGATCCCAACGCGGTACTTGAGCGCATTGCGTATCCGCAGACCCGCATCGTCAGCCTGACGGTGACCGAAAAGGGTTACAGCCACGAGCCGGCCACGGGCTATTTGCGCTGGGATGACCCCGACATTCTTCATGACATTGAAAACCCGCAGCGCCCGCGCAGCACCATCGGCATCCTGGTCTACGGGTTGGCGCTGCGCCGCGAGCGCGGTTTGCCACCCGTCACGCTGTTGTCTTGCGACAACCTGCTGGGCAACGGTGACATGCTGCGCAGCCTGGTGCTGGCCTTTGCCTTGCGCGTGGACGTGGCGTTGACCGCGTGGATTGATACGCACTGCACCTTTCCCAATTCCATGGTGGACCGCATCGTGCCCGGCACTGACGACGGCGACCGCGCGCGCATCGCCACGCGACTGGGCGTGCAAGATGCCTGGCCCGTGGTGGGCGAACCCTATCTGAACTGGGTGATCGAAGATAAATTCGCCGCCGGCCGCCCCGCATGGGAGACGCATGGCGGCGCCACCTTCGTGCGCAATGCCGAACCCTATGAACGCCTGAAGCTGCGCATGGTGAACGGGCCGCACGCCACCCTTGCCTATCTGGGCACGCTGCTGGGGCACCGGACCATCAGCGAGTCGGTGCAGACGCCGGCCTTGCGGGATTTTGTCGACGCCATGATGCGGCTGGAAATCGCGCCCACCTTGAAGGGCATCCCGGCCAGCGGGCTGGAGGAATATCGCCACCGCTTCCTGGCCCGCATCGCCAACCCGGCTTTGCCGCATCCGTCCGCGCAAGTGGCCATGGATGGCTCGCAGAAAGTGCCGCAACGCCTGCTTGAGACCATACGCGACCGCCTGCGCACGGGGGACGACTTCAACCGTTTGGCGCTGGCCGTGGCGGCGTGGCTGCACTATCTGCGCGGCGAAGACGAGCAGGGTGCGCGCTACGCCATCGAAGACCCGATGGCGGCGCGGCTGGCCAAGCTGCTGTCGCGTGCCGAGGTGGCCGCGCGGGCGTCGGCCCCGTCGCAAGCAGCGCACCGCCGCGCCATGGTGCTGGCAGGCTTCAAACCCGTGTTTGGCGACCTGGGCAAAAAGCCCGACTTCGTCACCGCGTTGGCGACGCATCTGGAAAACCTGCGCGAGCACGGTGTCATGGCCGCGGTGAAGGCGGCAACTTAGGGCAGCAAATCCAGGCAGCAGATCAAGGCTGCAACGCAAGGGTCGCGAACCCAGAACCAGGGAGGGCATGGCATGCCTGCGGATAGCCGAGTGGACGCCGTTGAATGGGAACGCTGGGCCATTGCCTGCCTGCGCGCGCAAGACTTCAATCAGGACGATGCGCGCAGCCTTGCGGCCAGCCTGGCCCAAACCAGTTTGTGGGGCATCGATTCGCACGGCATTGCGCGGCTGCCGCACTACTTGAACCGCGTGGCGCATGGCTCCATCCTGGCGCGTCCGGTCATCCGCATGGAACGTACCGGGCCGGGCACGGCGCAATTGCACGGCGGGCAGGGGCAGGGCATTGTGGTGGCGCACCGCGCCAACGCGCTGGCGATGGACATGGCGCGCGAAGCCGGCATCGCGGCCGTCGGTGTCAGCGATTCGTCGCACTGCGGCGCGGTGGGCCTGTATAGCCGCGCGGCAGCCCGGCAAGGCTTGATCGGCATTGCCTTCACGCATTCGGATGCCATCGCCGCGCCCCACGGCGGCCAGCAAGCCTTCTTCGGCACCAACCCCATTTCGATAGCGTTTCCGCGCGCGGACGGCGAGCCGCTGTGCCTGGACATGGCCACCACCGCCATCCCGTGGAACCGCGTGATGAACGCCCGCCGCGACGGCGTCGCCTTGCCGTCGGGTGTGGCGTTGGACGCCCAGGGCCGTGATTGCACGGACGCCGATCAGGCGCGCGCCTTGCGGCCCTTGGGCGGCGAAACGTATGGCTACAAGGGCTACGGGCTGGCCATGATGATTGAACTGCTGTGCGGCCCCTTGAACGGCAACCCCTTCGGGCCGCACATTTCACCGATGTACGACGCGCTTGAGCGCCCACGGGAATTGGGCGCGTTCTTTATCGTGATTGACCCGCAACGCTTTGCGGGCGGCGCCGCGCTGGCGGGCGTGGTGGCGGCGATGACGGTGGAACTGTCACAAGCGCCTGGTACGCCGCGCATGCCCGGCGACCCCGAAGCCGAGGCCCAGGCCGAGCGCCTGCACGATGGCATTCCCGTGCCCCCCGCCCTGTGGAACGAGATGCAGGCCTGGAGCCAGCGCCTGGGCGTGGCGCTGCCCGCGCGCCGCGCTTAAACGCCCAGGTACTGCAACAGGCGCGGCTCGTCGTCCAGGAAGGCTTGCGACGAGCCCGTCCACGCCACGCGCCCCTTTTCGACAATGGCGTGATGGTCGGCCGTGGCAAGCAGGGGTTCCAGGTTCTTGTCGATGCACAGCACGGCCAGGCCGGTTGGTTTCAGGCTGTCCAGCGCCGCCCAGATTTCTTCACGCACCACCGGCGCCAGGCCTTCGGTGGCTTCATCCAGAATCAGCAGGCGCGGGTTGGTCAGCAGCGCCCGCCCGATCGCCAGCATCTGCTGTTCACCGCCCGACAGATGGCTGCCCAGATGCCGCGCGCGTTCGGACAGGCGCGGAAACAGCGCATACACGCGGTCCAGCGTCCATGGTTCCGACAAACCCTGGCGGTTGTGCGCGGTGGCCACCAGGTTTTCACGGACCGACAGGTTGGGGAATATGTGCCGGCCTTCCGGCACCAGCCCGATGCCGCATTGCGCCACCTTGTACGACGGCAGCCGGCTGATGTCCCGACCATCGAAGACGATGCTGCCTTGCGTGGCGCGCGCCAGCCCCATCACTGTCTTGACGGTGGTGGACTTGCCCATGCCGTTGCGGCCCAGCAAGGTCACGAATTGGCCCGGCCCGATATCCAGGTCGATGCCGAACAACGCCTGGCTGGCGCCATAGTGCGCGGTCACGCCACGCAGCGATAGCAGCGCGCTCATGCGGCTTCCCCTTGTTTTGCTTCGGCCTGGTCAACTTGCCCCTGCTTGCCGCGCGCGCTGGCGCGTTCGCTGCCCAGGTAGCATTCGCGCACCTGTGGGTTGTTGCGGATCTGGTCCGCCGTGCCGCAGGCCAGCGCGCTGCCATACACCAGTACCGTAATGCGGTCGGACAGCGCAAACACGGCCTGCATGTCGTGTTCCACCAGCAAGATCGTGTAGCGACCGCGCAGTTGCAAGAGCAGGCGCGTCATGGCCTCGGATTCATGCTGGCTCATGCCCGCCATGGGCTCGTCCAGCAACAGCAGCGACGGCTGGCAAGCCAGCACCATCGCCAGTTCCAATTGCCGTAGTTCGCCGTGCGCGAGTTCACCCGCGGGCGTATTGGCGCGGGCTGATAAGCCGGTCAACGCCAGCGCGTCTTGGGCCGGGTCGGTCAGGGCGGCGGTCGACAGTACGGGCGTCCAGAACCGGAAGCTGTGGCCGCGCCGCGCCTGCACCGCCATCACCACGTTTTCCAGGGCGGTGAAGGGTTTGAAGACAGAGGTGATCTGGTAGGAACGCGCCAGCCCGTGGCGCACGCGCGTGTTCACAGGCATGCGGGTAATATCGCGGCCATTCAGCAGCACGCGTCCGCTGTCGGGCCGCAGTTCGCCGCTAAGCTGGCCGATCAGCGTGGTCTTGCCCGCCCCGTTCGGCCCGATCACGGCGTGCAGTTCGCCCGCGTGCACGTCCAGCGACAAGTCATCGGTAACTGTCAGGCCGCCGTAGCGCTTCACCAAGTTCTCGACACGCAGCGCGGTCATGGTGTTTCTCCCTGAACGTCTGCCGAAGGTTGCCGCCGCGCCGCGTTGCGGCCACGCCAGGGCGTGTCGCGCAGGCTGCCGTACACCCCGCGCCGCGACACCAGCACCACGCCCACGATCAGCAAGCCCATGATCAGCATCCAGTGCCCGGTCAGCAGCTTCAACCCTTCTTCCAGCAACAAGAACGCCAGCGCGCCGGCCACGGGGCCGAACAATGTGCCGATGCCGCCCAACACCACCATCACGATCAGTTCGCCCGATGTGGTCCAGGCCAGGTAGGACGGCGACACATACATGGTCAGGTTCGCCAGCAGCACGCCGGCCACGCCGCAAATCATGGCCGATATCACATAGGCCGCAAGCCGGTAGCGCAAGGTGGGAAAACCCAGCGCGCGCATGCGGCGTTCGTTCGCCTGGCAGCCACGCAACGCCATGCCAAAGGGCGTATGGATCAGCCGATGCATCAGGCCCAGCACCGCTAGCAACACGCCGAAGGCCGTGTAGTAGAGCGCCAGCGGCGTATCCAGCCGGAACGCGCCGAAGTCGCTGCCGGCAAACAGCGACATGCCATCGTCGCCGCCAAAACCGTCCAGCCCAGTCGCCAGAAAATAGAACATCTGCGCAAACGCCAGCGTGATCATGATGAAGGCGATGCCGGACGTACGCATCACCACGTAGCCGCTGACCAAGCCCACCACGGCGCAGGCGGCCAGCGCCCCGGCCAGATGCAGCCAGCCGCTTTCAATGCCGTAGTGCGACATCACGCCCACGGCATACGCGCCCAGCCCCAGGTACAGCGCATGGCCAAAACTGACCATGCCGCCAAAGCCCAGCAGCAGATTCAAGGCCAGCGCGGCCACGCCATAAACCAGCACGCGGCCAAACAGCGCCAACAAAAAAGGCTCGCCCTGCCAGTGGGCGTACACCGGCACCAGGGCCAGCAACAGCAGCAGGGCGGCGGCCACCAGAAAGCGCGGAGACAGCATGTGCATGAGGTTCCCCTTATCCGTGCTTGACGGGAAACAGGCCCTGCGGCCGCATCGCCAGCACCAGCGCCATCACGATGTAGATCAGCATGGAAGCAATCGCCGGGCCGGCTGCGTTGGCGGCGGCGGGCGGCAAAGCCGCGCGCAGCAGCGTGGGCAGCAGCGCGCGGCCCAGCGTGTCGATCAGCCCGACCATCAGCGCGGCCAGAAACGCCCCGCGCACCGAGCCGATACCGCCGATGACGATCACCACCAGCGTCAGGATCAGGATGGGTTCGCCCATGCCGGTCTGCGCCGACAGGATGGGGCCGGCCATCAGCCCCGCCAGGCCCGCCAGCACCGCGCCCAGCACGAACAGCAAGGTGTTCAGCCGCGCGATGTTCACACCCAGCGCACCCACCATCATGCGGTCGCTGGACCCCGCCCGTATCAGCATGCCCAGCCGCGTGCGGTGGATCAGCACATAGCAGCCGGCCGCCACCAGCAGGCCCACCACGATGATCAGGAAGCGGTACAGCGGGTAGGTGACGCCCAGGATGTCGATGGTGCCTGACAGCCACGACGGCAACCCCATGCTGATCGGCGCGGGTCCCCAGATGATGCGCGTCAGTTCGTTGAAGAACAGAATGAAGCCAAAGGTGGCCAGCACCTGGTCCAGATGGTCGCGCGGGTACAGCCGCGCCAGCGCAATGCGGTCCAGCAGCAGGCCCAAGGCCGCCATGCCCGCGATGACCGCGGCGCCCGCCAGCAGGAACGAACCCGTGTGGCGGAACACGGTGGCCGCGATGAACGCGCCCATCATGTACAGCGACCCGTGCGCCAGGTTGATGAAGTTCATGATGCCGAACACCAGCGTCAGTCCGGCAGCCAGCAGGAACAGCAGTATGCCTAGCTGCAAGCCGTTCAAGGCCTGCACCAGCAGCAGTGTCATGGACATGGGAATCCCCTTGCGCAAGCGGCCAGAACGGCCACCCGCTTTACTTCATGACGCATTGGGCGGCGTACTGGTCAGACACTTTGGACAGGTCCGGAAAGATAGGGCCTTTGTTCACAAACGCCACCTTGCCGTCCGCGCCCGCCTGGACGTCCGCGCGGAAGAATCCGGCCACCGGGAAGTGGTTGGGCTGGTAGCGGAATTCACCGCGCACGGAGGCAAAGTCGGCGGCTTCCAGCGCTTTGCGCAGCGCGTCCTTGTCGTCAACCTTGCCGCCCGTTTTCTTCAAGGCCGAGCCAATCAATTGGGCTGCGTCAAACGATTGCGCGGCGTAGCTGGACGGTTCGCGGCCGTACTTCTGCCGAAACGCGGCGGCAAACGCCTTGTTGGCGGCGTTGTCCAGGTCGGGCGAATACGGCACGTTGGTCACCGCGCCCAGCGCGTCTTGCTGCAAGGCGGGCAGGGTGGCGCCGTCGATGGTGTCCACCGACAACAGCGGAATCTTGCCGAACAGTCCCGCCTGGCGGTACTGCTTGATGAAGTTCACGCCCATGCCGCCAGGAAAGAACACGTAGGCGGCGTCGGGTTTGGCATCCGCCAGCGCCGCCAGTTCCACCGAGTAGTCGGGCTGGTTGACCTGCGTGAACACTTCGTTGGCGACCTCGCCCTTGTAGAAGCGCTTGAAGCCGGCCATGGCGTCTTTCCCGGCCTGGTAGTTGGGGGCAAGCAGGTAGACCTTCTTGAAGCCCATCTGGTTGGCCATTTCGCCGCTGCCTTCGTGGCGCTGGGTATTGTTCCAGGACGTGGAAAAGAAATACGGCGAACAGTCCTTGCCGGCCAGGTTGGTCGGCCCCGCGTTGGACCCTACCAGGAACACGCCGGCGGTCGTCACCGGCCGCACCACGGCCAGCATCACGTTGGAATACACCACGCCGGTAATGATCGGCACCTTGTCGCTTTGCACCAGCTTGCGCGCGGCCTGCACGCCCACCTCGGGCTTGAACTGATCGTCTTCCTTGATGACCTGCACCGGCACACCGCCCAGCTTGCCGCCGCCTTGCTCCACGGCCAGCATGAAGCCGTCCAGTTGGTCTTGACCGAGGACGGAGCCGGGGCCGGTCAAGGTGGTCAGCAGGCCGATCTTCACGTCGGCCATGGCGGCGGCGGGGAGGGTCAGGCCCAGGCTAAGGCCCAGTCCCAGGACCGCGGTGGCGGTCAGCGTGATGGTGCGTTTCATGGTGTTTTCCCTTGAGTTGCCGTGTGTCACGGTCGTGGTGTTTTGCTATAGCTGGCGAAGTGCGGGCTGATGAACTACGGCGTCAGGCCAAAGAACGTCATCGTGTTGCGGAACAGAATCTTTTGCTGCACGTCCGGCACCAGCTCGGCGTGCGCCACCAGGCGGCCCACCTCCTGCTCGCCCAGGGGGTAGGGATAGTCGGAGCCCAGCAACACGCGGTCTTCGCCCATGACGTCGATCAACAGTCGCAGCGAGCGCGCGTCGAACACGGCGCTGTCCGTGTAAAAGCGGTCGGTGTACGACGAAGGCAATTGCGGGCAGTCCTGCCGGATGATGTCGCGATGACGCCAGGCGTTGTCCACGCGCCCCAGCAGATAGGCAAAGCTGCCGCCGCCATGCGCGAAGCACAGCTTCAGGCTGCGCGGAATGCGTTCAAACGCGCCCGACAGAATCAGCGACAGAATCCCCAACTGCGTTTCAGCCGGCATGGCCACCAGCCACGGCAGCATCCATTTCTTCATGCGACCGTCGGTCATCATGTCCCAGGGATGCACCAGCACGGGGATGTCGTTATTGGCGCAGTGAATCAGAAACTGCACCAGCAATTCGTCGTCCAGATCGCGGGGGCCGACGTGGTTGCCGATCTGCACGCCAAGATGGCCGGCGGCTCGTGCTCGCGACGCTTCCTTGCAGGCCAGGTCCAGGTCTTGCAGCGGCACTTGCGCCAACGCTTTCAGGCGCGACGGCGCGTGGGCGCAATGCTCCAGCGCCAGGTCATTCATGCGGGCGGCCCAATCGGCGGCAGCCTGGGCGGGGTAGGTGTAGCCGAACATGATGGGCGTGGCGCACAGAATCTGCACGTCCACGCCGTGGCAGTCCATCTGCGCGATACGCAGCGCCGGGTCCCACAAGGTGGCGTCCACCGGGCGGAACTCGCGGTCGCCCGCCATGATCTGGCCGGTGGCGCCGTCGGCATCCGGACGCAGCCAGGGGGCGTTGACCGGGTCCAGCGCCGCCGCTTCCTGCCGCGTGATAGGCGGAAAGAAGTGGGCGTGCATGTCGATTTTTTGAATCATGGGGGGCTTTGCAATAGAGAGGATGCTAGAGGCGGGTTTGGCCTGCTATTTGGCTTGCTGCGTGGCTGGCTCGGTGGCTGGCTCAGTGCCTAGCTACGTGGCCGGCTGGGTCGTCTGCGGGGTCGCCTACTGCGTGGGCGCGTGGCCTTTGCCGGGATGCATCTGGCCGCAGCCGGGGCAGGTGCGCTTGTCAGGGCTGTCGTAGAACGCCTGGAACAGCGGCGGCAGGTCGGTCACGATGCTTTTCAATTGCACTTCCACGCGATGCACCAAGTGGCCGCAGTGCGGGCAATACCATTCGAATCCATCGACCAGGCCCACCGGGCGCTGGCGTTCGATGACCAGACAGGCGCTGTCCGCTTCGGGGCGTTGCGGCGAATGGCGCACGTGCGGCGGCAAGAGAAAGATGTCGCCTTCCTTAAGGTCGACACGTTCGGCCTTGCCGTCCACCCACAAGGACAACCAGGCGTTGCCGCGAAACTGGTAGAAGAATTCTTCCAGCGGGTCGTCGTGATAGTCGGTGCGGTGGTTCGGGCCACCGACCACGGTGACGATGAAGTCGGCGTCTTGCCAGATCTGCTGATTGCCGACCGGCGGCTTGAGCAGGTGGGCGTGGTCGTCGATCCAGCGCTGGAAATTCAACGGCGGGCCGTAGGCGGGCATGAAGATCTCCGGAAGGCGAGTTTGATGCAGTCTAGGCGGCGAGCGCGCCGGGGGAATAATAGAAATTGCGCGCTTGGGTATGCGGCTTATCTATCGCGGGGTTTCCCGTAGAGGGCGCGCGGCAGGCCGAGGCACGGTTTCAGCGTCGATGCACGGTGCGCCTTCAGCATCATTGCGCTGCGTGCTTTCAGCATCGTCGCGCGGCGCGCGTGGGTTCAGTCGCGCTGCGCCGCGATGGCTTTCAGATATTCCACCAGCCGTTGGCAGGCGGGCGTCATCGGGCGATCGGCGCGGATGGAATAGCCCACGTCGCCAAAATCCCCGAACACGCTGGTAGGCAGCCGCGCCAGCAAACCCATGGACAGGAACTGCGCCGCCGCGTCATAGGGAATCAGCGCCAGCGCCTCGCTGTGCATCAGGATGCCGATATTGGTCAGCAGCGACAGCGATTCCACGTGGCGGGCGGGCAAGCGCAAGCCCGCGTCAAAGAAGGTGCGCTCCACGGACGCGCGCAACGGCGAGGTGGGCGCGGGCAGGATCCAGATGTGATCGGCCAGATCCGCCAAGGCGATGTCTTGCGCGCCGGCCAGCGGATGCTGCGCACCCACCACCAGGCACAGCGCTTCGCGGTAGAGCTTGTGGTGGTCCACCGCCACGCCGGAAATCGACGCCATGTCGGCGCCGGGCAGGCGGCCCACCACGATGTCCACGTCGCCCGTGGCCAGTGCCGGCAATAGTTGCGCGGACGGCCCTTCGCGCACGGTGACCTGGATGCCGGGGTGGTCGGTCATCAAACCTGCAATGGCTTCGGGCAGCAGCTTGGCCGATGCGGCAATCAGCGTGCCCACCACCACATGACCGCTGGCGCCGCCCAGCACCGCGTCGATGTCATCCGCCATGTAGCGCACTTCGGCCAACATGGCGTGAACGCGGTGCCCCAACACTAAAGCTAGCTCGGTGGGCGTGACGCCTCGGTTCGACCGTTCGAACAAGGTCGCGCCGAAGAAGGCCTCCAGGTCATGGATGGCCTTGGTAACGGTGGGTTGGGTCAGGTGCAGTTCACTGGCCGCGCGCGACAGCGACCGGCGCGCCAGCACGCGTTCAAAAATCTGCAATTGATGCAGCTTCAGCTTGTGGCTGAGCGCGTTGGGCGTGATGCGGAAGTTCGACATGCTTGGTGGCGCCCGCCTTGGTTCGAATCAGCAAGTGCGGGTGCGGCAACGGATGCACCGCTGCGGGTGCGCGGGCGGGGCCATCAGCGTCGAAGAACTCGCGGTAGACGCGATTGTATCTAGAGCGGCCTAGGCTTGTGGGGGTGCTGCTGGGGCCGGGTCCGACTCGCCAGGCTTTGCGGCATCGCCGAATCGCAGCGCGAACTGCCGCGTGAACACCGCGCCAAAGAAAAAGATCTGCGCGGAATAGTAAATCCATAGCAACAGGGCAATCAGCGACCCCGCCGCGCCATAGGCCGATACCGCCGCACCCCGGCTCAAATACAGGCCGATGCCCCACTTGCCCACCAGGAACAGCGCGGCCGTCACGATGGCGCCGGGTATCACGTCCGGCCAGGAAATCTTGGCGCTGGGCAGCAGCTTGAAGATCACCGCAAACAGCGCCACCACCACCGAAAAAGAGAACAGCGTCGACACCCAGTCCAGCACCGTCGCGAAAGTCGAGGCCATCCACAGGTCGCCATACAATTTTCTCGCGGCGCCCAGCACCGCATTCACGGTCAGCGACACCAGCAGGAACAGTGCCAGCACCAACACCAGCCCAAACGACAGCATGCGGCTGCGCACCATGCCATGGATGCCGCCTTTCTGGTTGGCGGACACGTCCCACAAATCGTCCAGGCTGGCTTTCAGTTCGGCAAACGCCGTGGTGGCGCTGAAGATCAGTACAAAAATCGAGATCAGCGCGGCAATCCACCCGCCGCCCGATTCATGGGCGCTGGCCAATACCGTCTGAATCACTTCCGCGCCGCGCTCTCCGGTCAAGTCGCGCATTTGCAGGAACAGTTCGGAACGCACCGCGTCTTCGCCATAGAACGCGCCCGCCACCGCGATCACCAGGATCAGCATCGGCGCCAGTGAAAACACCATGTAAAGCGCCAGCGCGGCGCCCTTGCTGGACGCGCGATGGGTCGACCACTGGTTGGCGGAATCCATTAACAGCCCGCCGATCTCGGACGGACGCAGGGCTCGCAGGCTTTGGGGAAGGCGCATGGGCTGGGCGGCGTGGGGCGAAGAAGCCTTCATTGTAGGGACGCATGTGCCCTGGGGAAACCGTGAGTTTGTGCGCAAACGTGTGCGCGCGGGGCGGGTAGACGCTCCCTGGTCACAACAGGCAAAACACTGCGGCCGCCACGCTGTGCACGTTGGCGACCGACAAAAAAAGAAAAACCCCCGGGGCGAAGGTCCGAGGGTTTTTCAGATACTGCATTCCCCGGCTGTGACGCCGGGGAGGCCGTGCAAGGAAAGCGGGACTTAGAAGTCCATGCCGCCCATGCCGCCCATGCCACCCGGCATGGCCGGAGCAGCGGGCTTGTCTTCGGCCAGTTCGACCACGGCGGCTTCAGCCGTCAGCAGCAGGCTGGCAACCGAGGCAGCGTTTTGCAGGGCGGTACGGGTCACCTTGGTGGGATCCAGAACGCCTTGCTCAACCAGGTCGGTGTACTCGCCAGTTGCGGCGTTGTAGCCGTAGTTGCCCTTGCCGTTCAGCACGTTGCTGACCACGACGCTGGCTTCTTCGCCGGCGTTCGTGACGATGGTGCGCAGCGGCTCTTCCACAGCACGCAGGATCAGCTTGATACCGGCGTTCTGGTCAGGCGTGTCGCCCTTCAGTTCAGCAATGGCTTGCTTGGCGCGCAGCAGTGCAACACCGCCGCCAGCCACAACGCCTTCTTCCACTGCGGCGCGGGTAGCGTGCAGGGCGTCTTCGACGCGAGCCTTCTTTTCCTTCATTTCGACTTCGGTGGCAGCGCCAACGCGAATCACGGCAACGCCGCCGGCCAGCTTGGCCACGCGTTCTTGCAGCTTTTCACGGTCGTAGTCGGACGTGGCTTCTTCGATCTGGATACGGACTTGCTTGACGCGAGCCTCGATCGACTTGCTGTCGCCAGCGCCGTCGATGATCGTGGTGTTTTCCTTGCCCACTTCGATGCGCTTGGCTTGGCCCAGTTCAGCCAGGCCGGCCTTTTCCAGCGACATGCCGGTTTCTTCGGAGATCACCGTGCCGCCCGTCAGGATGGCGATGTCTTCCAGCATGGCCTTGCGGCGGTCGCCGAAGCCCGGCGCCTTGACGGCGGTGGTCTTCAGGATGCCACGGATGTTGTTCACAACCAGGGTGGCCAGCGCTTCGCCTTCGACGTCTTCGGCGATGATCAGCAGCGGACGGCTCGACTTGGCAACTTGCTCCAGCACGGGCAGCAGGTCACGGATGTTGCTGATCTTCTTGTCGAAAATCAGGACATACGGATCTTCCAGCACGGCAACTTGCTTTTCCGGGCTGTTGATGAAGTAGGGCGACAGGTAGCCGCGGTCGAATTGCATGCCTTCGACGACGTCCAGCTCGTTTTCCAGCGACTTGCCGTCTTCGACGGTGATGACGCCTTCCTTGCCAACCTTGTCCATCGCGTCAGCGATGATCTGGCCGATGGAGGCATCGCTGTTGGCCGAGATGGAACCGACTTGAGCGATTTCCTTGCTGGTCGTGACCGGCTTGGATTGCTTCTTCAGTTCAGCCACGGCGGCGGCGACAGCCTTGTCGATGCCGCGCTTCAGGTCGATCGGGTTGAAACCGGCGGCAACGTACTTCAGGCCTTCCATGACGATGGCTTGAGCCAGCACGGTGGCGGTCGTGGTGCCGTCACCGGCGTTGTCGGAGGTCTTGGAGGCAACGTCCTTGACCAGTTGTGCGCCGATGTTCTCGAACTTGTCCTTCAGTTCGATTTCCTTGGCGACGGACACGCCGTCCTTGGTAACGGTCGGGGCGCCGAACGAGCGCTCCAGAACGACGTTACGGCCCTTGGGGCCCAGGGTGGTCTTAACAGCGTTGGCGAGAACATTCACGCCGCGGACGATACGCACACGGGCGTCGTCACCGAACAATACTTGCTTGGCAGCCATTTCTTAGCTTCCTTCGAAAATTCGTTTGAGGCGGGGATTACTGAACCACGGCGAGGATTTCGTCCTCGCGGATGACGAGCAGCTCTTCGCCATCAACCTTCACGGACTGGCCGGCATACTTGCCGAACAGAACCTTGTCGCCAGCCTTCAGGTCGACCGGCAGGATCTTGCCGTCTTCGGTCTTCTTGCCGGGGCCGACGGCCACGACTTCGCCTTGATCAGGCTTTTCAGCGGCGCTGTCGGGGATGACGATGCCCGAGGCAGTCTTGCGCTCGTTTTCGAGGCGTTTGACGATCACGCGATCGCCCAGGGGACGCAAGGCCATGAGGAACTCCTGTTTACTTGAATGAAAGTGAATGATCGGTTAGCCCCGGGAGGGCTGTTAGCACTCACCGGTGTCGAGTGCTAATTATAGGGATGATGTTCCAGGGTTCAAGGGGGGGAAGGGCGGCTGTTACATATTTGAGGGGTGGCCCGATTGTCGAATTTCATTGAGTTTGGAATTTCTGTCATTGAGTTTGGAACTCTCTATCCCTGAAGAGTCAACACAGCAGCGCATTTGGGCATGGAAGCCTCGCATTCATAAGTGGAACTCCGCGTCTACCGAAAGCGGCCTCGATTTGGGGCACAGACTTCGCAGATCGCGCGACTTTGAAGCCGGAGCAGGTAAATTTGGCTATACGGTGGCTGGCAGTAGCGGCTGTGACCGTGCTCAGTAAGGAGGGATGGGTCTACCGTCGAGTAAGCACGCCAGCGGTTTCCGGACGATGGCCGGAGATTGACGGTCTCCCCCACCGCAACCCTAGGATGACCGCGCTCACGTCCGGCCGCTTGCGACCCGAAGCGGTTTTTTAATACGGGCTTAAAGCTCCGGAATCCGAGCCCGATGCACTGCCTAGACGCTCAGTTGCTCTGCTCGATAGAAGTTCCTGAGGTCCGACATCGTCGCCAGTTTCAGTTTGGGCAGGACAATTCTCTCGTACATCTCTGCATAACGCCGTCGGTTGGCCGGGGTGGCAACTGTTATGTGCCTGATCATTCGCCATTTCAGGGAGTCCAGGTTTCCTTCAAGCGCGCCGTGCCGGTCGCGTTCGAACAAGGTTCGGCGAAAGTATCGAAAGAGGCTGGTGGCTGTCGACACATCGAGCAGGATGAAGCCGGTGGCGCGCTCGAGCCGTTGATCAATGCAGCTCGTGTAGTTCCCCTCCATGACCCACTTTTCGCACCGTATCGCCTATTCGTGCAGGCGAAGGAACTGTTTGTTGATTTGCAGGCCGCGTTCAAGCACTGCGTCGGCGATTTTGTTCCATGCCCGCGGCTTTGAACGCCTCGAAGAGCGCGGCTCCATGGGATGAAAGCGCCACGTCGGTGCGCCTCAGTAGGCCTATTGGCTCATCAGTTCCACCCGCGGGCATCGGAACGCGCATCAGTTCACCGTCGATCACGTAGCTCTCGACCAAACTGGCCGGAACGAACCAAATCGCCTCGTTGTGAAGGGTAAGTTGGAGGTTTAGGGAGACCGAAAGGCTGCTGATCACTGATGCACGCTCTGGTGCACCTAATGCAGCGAGTACGCTGTCCGCAGACTGGCGAATGAGTGTGCCAATAGGGGGCAAAACAAGGTCGTAGGAGGCGAGCGTGCTTGCCGTTATGGGGCCGCGGAGTATGGGATGCCCCGCGCGGACGACAATCGTGAGTGGCTCTCGAAAGAGGTGCTCGAAACTCATGCCGGTCATGGACGACGGCTCGCCAAGCCGGCCTACGACAAAATCGACTTCAGCCGCCTTGAGGCTTCGAAGCAGTTCCAAATTATGGCCGGTATGAACTTCGATGCTGACCGCGACGAAAGACCTTCTGAAGGCCGCCAAGGCCGAAGGGAACAACACACGAGCAAGGGTGGGAAGAATCCCAACGCGCACGATAGATGGCACTCGGTGACTTCCTCCTTGTAGCTTTTGCACGCCTTCTTGGAGAGCCGAGAGGGCCGCATTCGCGTAGGGGGCAAACATTCGACCCTGATCGGTAAGTTCAGCTCCTTTTCGCCCTCGCTCGAACAGCCTGGTGCCAGTCGCCGTCTCCAGTTCCGCCAGAGTTTTGGAAACGGCAGGTTGTGTGATGGAAAGCGCTTCACTCGCCTTTTGTAGGCTGTGCAACTGGGCAACCGCTATAAAACATTGAAGGTGCCGAAGTTTGATTCGATTGCCTTGGATGTCTAGATCCATAACTTATCGGACTGCTTTCAGGTAGAAAAGATCACTATATATAACTTTGAGCCATGGTTAAAGTCATCCCATTCAGTCTATGAAATGGGGAACACTTTGAGCAAAGAAGACGCAATCCTCCTCACCCCGCGGGATTGGCAAGCAAATCCTCCATACAGGCATCCCGCCTACAAATCTTCCATATTGCGAAGCCCATCCCAGCCGCTAGTGCCGCTCAAAGGGGCACTTGGCAATCGGCTCGCGCCGGTGTACGGGAACGACCGAATCGGAGATTGGGACAATGACCTAACTGTCAACGCGGCTAGAAATGGCGCGCCCATCGGCGAGCGAATTATTGTGACGGGCCGTGTGCTCGATGAATCAGGCAGGCCGGTACGACACACACTGGTGGAGATCTGGCAGGCCAACGCGGCTGGTCGGTACGTACACAAGGGTGACCAGCATGACGCACCGCTTGACCCCAACTTTCTCGGGGCGGGTCGCTGCATTACGGATGATCAGGGGCGATATCGCTTTACCACTATCAAGCCGGGTGCATATCCGTGGGGAAACCATAGCAACGCTTGGCGTCCCAACCATATTCACTTCTCTCTTTTCGGTCAGTACTTTGCCTCACGGCTAGTGACGCAGATGTACTTTCCGGGCGATCCATTGCTCTCGCTGGATCCGATATTCCAGGGAGTTCCAGAACATGCGCGTGACCGCCTCGTAGCACGTTTTTCTCTCGAAGCGACCCAGGAAGGGGTGGCACTCGGCTACGAATTTGACATCGTGTTGCGCGGTGTGCGCCA
This sequence comes from Achromobacter sp. JD-1, assembly GCF_038594925.1. Classification (NCBI taxonomy): domain Bacteria; kingdom Pseudomonadati; phylum Pseudomonadota; class Betaproteobacteria; order Burkholderiales; family Alcaligenaceae; genus Achromobacter; species Achromobacter sp. JD-1. The sequence goes on from NZ_JBCGCS010000031.1 coordinate 52,195, forward strand.
GACGCCTACGGAGTGATCATGAGTGAGCTCAAACAGACCCCATCTCAAACGGTCGGTCCATTTTTTGCCTACGGACTCTGTCCCGAGCAATACAACTTTGATTTTAAGAGCCTTTTCACCGCGAATGCCGCCGCGCCTAACGCCATCGGCGAACACATCATTGTCATGGGATCGGTCTACGACGGTAGCGGCGGTGCTGTGGGTGACGCCATTGTGGAGACCCTACAGGCGGATGCCGCGGGCCAATACGTTGCCAGTCAAGACGACGCGGCCGCTCGGGGATTCTCTGGCTTCTGTCGAGTCGGAACCGGCACAGAAGAGGGAAACAGGTTCGTGATACGTACGATCAAACCTGGATCGGTTAGCGTCGGTTCTGCTCCGTATATCGACATAATTCTCCACATGCGCGGGATGTTGATGCACGCGTTCACGCGGCTATATTTCGAAGATGAGTCCGCAGCCAATGATGATGACCCAGTGCTTAACAGTGTTCCTTCTGCTCGCCGACAGACTCTCATCGCGAAACTCGACGATAGAGCGGGTGTGAAGCTATATCGATTTGACATCCATCTTCAAGGTCCAGAAGAGACGGTTTTCTTTGACTACTGATGGAGCGACGATGCGCACGCTGACAGATCTGCTACGCGGCCATCCCGCCATGAACGCTGTTTGGTCTGACGTCGAAACGCTGCAGGCTATGCTCGATGTCGAGGCTGCATTGGCAAAAAGTTGCGCTGAAAGCGGTGTCATTCCGGGTGATGTTGTTGCTCCGATAGTGACCGCATGTCGCGCTGATTTGTTCGATATGGACGCCCTGAGAAAGGGTGCCACTGCTGGCGGGAATGTGGCAATCCCGCTAGTTCGGCAACTCACGGCAGAGGTGAGGCGCATTGATAGCAGGGCAGCCGGATACGTGCACTGGGGGGCCACAAGCCAAGACATCATCGATACGGGGCTCGTACTGCAACTGCGTGCATCACTCGTGATTATTCGGGAGCAAGTGGACCGTCTTGCATCAAGCCTGGCTGCGCAGGCGATAGAGCATCGTAGTACGCCGACAGTGGGGCGGACGTGGTTGCAGCAGGCTCTACCAATGACTTTCGGGTTGAAATTCGCTCAGTACCTAGACGCCGTCGGTCGATTACATGATTCCCTCGTGACGCATCAAGAAAGCGTCGCGGTCTTACAGTTTGGTGGCGCGGCGGGCACGCTGGCTAGTCTGGGAGAGCACGCGCCTGCTGTTTCTCGTTCTCTGGCGTGCAATCTCGGGTTGTCGCTGCCAGACATTCCCTGGCACACCCAACGGGATCGCCTCGTATCCGTGGCGGCATTCATGGGCATGCTAATTGGAGCTTGCGCCAAGATGGCTCGTGATATGAGCTTGCTGGCTCAGACGGAGGTCGGTGAGGTCGCAGAAGCAAGCGGCAGAGGTAAGGGTGGCTCATCTACCATGCCGCATAAGCGAAATCCCGTTGGTTGTGCGGCTGTGCTCAGTGCAGGTGTAAAGGCGCCACACCTGGTCTCGAGCATCTTCAGCAGCATGGTTCAAGAGCACGAACGGGCGCTAGGCGGGTGGCAGGCCGAGTGGGATGTTTTGCCAGAGCTCGCATTGATAGCTTGTGGCGCCGTAGCGACGACTGCCGACATCATGTCAGGGCTGGAAGTGCACTCAGACCAAATGATGCGAAATCTAAATTTGACCCGAGGCGTGATTCAGGCGGAAGCAGTAATGCTTGAGCTCGGAAGACACATGGGGCGAAGTTCAGCGCACGAATTGCTCGAAAAGGCGTCTCAGCGTGCCGTAGAGTCAGAGCTCTCATTGCTAGACGTGCTCACACAAGACAGAGCGGTAACCAAATTTCTATCCCATGGGCGGCTTGTCGAGTTGCTAAGTCCGCTCAACTATTGCGGCCAGTCTATGAGCTATGTCGATGCTGTGCTGGCTAGATACCAGCTACGCGTAAATGGGCCAAACATGGGCCGCCAGGTCGAGCAGGAGGTGGAGGAAGGCGATGAATGAACATGACCGATATGAGGCAGGATTGGCAGTCCGGCGCGAGGTGCTCGGGGACACGCACGTACAGCGCTCTCTAGATAATCGCACCTCAGTGAACACGGATTTTCAAGATCTCATAACGCGCTATGCGTGGGGAGAGATCTGGACGCGGGATGGATTGCCGAGGCGTACGCGTAGTCTCATCACTATTGGTCTGATGGTTGCCCTAAATCGCCAAGAGGAACTCCTGCTACATCTCATCGCGGCAAAGAACAATGGCGTATCTACGGATGAGATAAAAGAGGTACTGCTGCAGACGGCCATCTACTGCGGAGTGCCTGCGGCAAACTCAGCATTTCATCTCTTTGAGCGTTCATTGGCTTCTGAGTAGTTTCGCTCGACAAAAGTCCTTTAGCGTCCCTGCGTTTGTTCGCAGGGACGCCTGCGCTCGTCCCGCGAAAGCTTGCGCTGGCGGTGTGTTTTCAGGGAAAACGTGAACGGGTAGACGCGCATCAATTTATTGAACAATACTTAGGTCTCTAATATTATTCTCGGTACGCGCTTGGGATGTTCCAGACGACATAGAACGTCGGAACTTCCCTTTACGAGAAGGCGCAGACCTAATGGAGACAAACATGTTCAAGAATTTTTCGAAGCTCCCCGCATCCTGTCATGCCGCTCGTCTGGGGCTTGCACTCATAGCCATTCTCTCCGCCGTGACGTCGTCGAAAGCCGCTTTCGCCAACGACGAAGCGAAGTTCCCAGATCGTCCCATCCGCTTCATCGTTCCATACGCCGCAGGCGGACTTCCGGACACGGTCGCGCGCGTCGTTGCTCAGCGCGTCAGCCAGAATCTCAGTCAGGCTGTCGTTGTGGAGAATAAGCCCGGCGCCAATGGTGTGATAGCCGCGCAGACGCTTACCAGCAGCCCGCGCGATGGCTACACGTACCTCGTGACCGATGGCTCCATGATGTCCATCAACCCCGCACTGTACAAAGACCTCTCCTATGACCCAAAGCGGGATTTTGTTCCCGTCTCGTTGATCGCCACATCTCCATTGTTTCTGGCGTCTAACAGCCAGAGCAATATCAATACGCTTCAGGAGTTTGTAGATCGCGCGAAGCGCGATGGTGCGAAGATGAACTATGGATCTTCCGGAGTGGGAAGCACGCATCATCTCACTATGGAGGCGCTCAACGTTGCCCTCAATTCCAAGGTTACCCACGTTCCTTTCCGCGGCTCGGGGCAGTCTGTTCCCGCGATGATCGGGGGGCAGGTCGATGTGGTGTTCGCAGCGCTTCCGTCACTGTCTGGCTTCGCGGAAAAGGGACAGGCAAAGATCCTTGCGACCAACAGCGGAAAGCGGTCTGTGCTTGCTCCCAACGTTCCCGCTATTGCCGAGATCGTTCCGGGATTCGACTTCGCTGTCACGGTGGGCGCGTTGGGGGCATCGGGAGTACCTCCATTCGCAGTCAAACGCATGAGTGAAGAAATCGCAAAGGCGGTGAAAGATCCCGCTGTGGTGAAGCAGTTCAACACCCTTGGAATAGAGCCTGTAGGCGGCACTCCGGAAGCCTACCGGGGTGCAATTGAGGCAGAGGGGAAGCGCTACGAGAGCGCGATCAAGGATGCGGGTATCAAGGCCAATTGACCGGCCACCGCAATCAGGAAAAGTTTTCGACTTGAAAAAATGCTTAGATCTCTAATATAATTTTCTTGCCGCCACGACGTAGGTGCGTGCTGAGAGATCTGAGGATGAGGAGGTCATATGTTGACGAATGAAGAGAACGAACTGCTCTGCCGCGTGGAAGGAGACGCGCCAATGGGCCAGTTGATGCGAAAGTTCTGGACACCGATCTGTCTAAGCGAAGAAGTGAGCGAACCGGATGGAGATCCCGTTCACGCACGAATTCTCGGCGAAGATCTTGTCGTGTTTCGAGACACCGAAGGGCGAGTAGGCGTGATGGATGAATACTGCCCACATCGGCGGGTTTCTCTTGTTTACGGTCGAAACGAAGACTGTGGACTGCGCTGTCTCTATCACGGTTGGAAGATGGATGTTGAAGGGACAGTCGTAGAGATGGTCTCGGAACCGGCCGCCAGCACCATGGCCCAAAAGGTAAAGCACAAAGCTTACAAAGTCGAGGAATGGGGAGGCGTGATCTGGGCGTTTATGGGGGACCAAGCCAATGTTCCCGCATTTGTGCCTCCCCCCTGGGCGCCAGAGAAATCAGCGAAAGTCAGCATTGCGAAGGTATTGATTCCTTGCAACTGGGCCCAGATTTTGGAAGGGGCCATCGATTCGGCCCACAGCTCCAGCCTGCATTCGTCGGATTTCGTGCCGGCAAGAGTCGGTGGAGCGGAGGCGACCGACAAGAATTGGTTGAGGCCGTCAACGGACAAGGCCCCGCGGATGCAGGTTCACCGCACTTCATACGGCTTTCGCTACGCGGCAATTCGCCGACCAATTACGAATGCGGCGCAGACCGACTACGTTCGGTCCACAGTATTCGTAGCACCGGGCACCGTATTGATCCCGCCCAACAATCTGTACAACGTGGCGAATGTCAACGTTCCAATGGATGACACCAATTCGGTCTTCTATTTCATCGCTTGGGGCGATCGCGCCACGACGCCCGACACCGAAACGTGGCGCAAGTTTTTGGGCACCAGCATCGGTTCGGACCTTGATGAGCGATACCGCCCGCTACGAAATGTTGAGAACCGCTTTTGGCAGGACCGCCAAGCCATGAAGGCTGGCAACTTCACCGGCATCAAGGGTTTCCCAAATCAGGACATCGCAATGTGGGTAACGATGGGGCCAATCGCTAACCGCTCGGACGATCGCCTCGGAGCCAGCGACCTGGCCATCGTCGAGTTCCGCCGCCAGATGCTCGAAGCGGTCCAGGAATTCTCGCGCGGAAAGCCTGCGATCGGCACTGGCGATAAGCAGATTCCGGTCACTGTCTGCTCATTCCAAGCTATCGTCCCCAAGAACATCGACTGGCGAGACTTTGACGCGAAGCCAGTGTACGGAGCCGGTTCGGGTCCTCAGCTTGAAAGCAACTACGAAACCACAGCATAGGGGAACCGAGCATGGCTAAGCTTCAATTGTCTATCGCAATGGGCGACTATGATCGCAATCGGGCGCTGTATGACGGCGCTGTGCAGATAGATGGCGTAAATCCTGTGTTTGCACTTCTGAGCCCGGAAGAGATGTTCTTTCGTGCTTTCCGCTTCCAGGACTTTGATGTTAGTGAGCTGTCATTTTCCAGCTACCTGGTCAAGCATGCGGCCGGACAGTGCCCTTACATTGCCATTCCTGTCTTTCTGTCCCGCGCGTTTAGGCACACCTCGATTTACGTTCGTAAGGACAGAATTCGCAACCCCGAAGACCTTAAGGGAAAGCGTATCGGAATTCCTGAGTATCAGTTGACTGCGAACGTGTGGGCCCGCGCGATCTTGGAGGAGGACTATGGAGTCAAACCGTCTGACGTGACTTGGGTCCGGGGGGGGATTGATCAGCCTGGCCGGCCGGAGAAGATCAAGTTGAAGCTGCCGGACAGCGTAAAGATGATCGACGCACCAGCTGATGTGACGATCTCAGACATGCTGGATCGCGGGGAGATTGATGGCTTTATGGCTCCGCGGGCTCCGTCTGGGAATGCTCGCCTCAACCCTAACATTGGTTGGTTATTTGACGACCCGACTGATGCCGCCAAAAGCTATTACAGGCGAACTCGAGTCTTCCCGATCATGCATGTAGTCGGGGTGCGAAAGACGCTTGTTGAACAACACCCGTGGCTACCAGGGACGCTGCTGAAGGCCTTCGAGCAGTCTAAATTTGCAGCGCTTGATAAGCTCTCCGACACCTCAGCCACGAAGGTGACCCTGCCATTCGTGGAGGAGCAATTGAAGTCAGCAAAGGACACCTTGGGTGCTGACTTCTGGGCCTATGGGGTTGAAAAGAGCTTGCCCACGTTGGAAGCATTCACGCGGCATCATCATGCGCAGGGGCTGTCGTCCCGTCACGTTCCGGTTGAGGAATTATTCCATCCCAGCACGTACGAGTCTTACAAGATTTGAAGTGGGACGGGAGGAAGAATCTTCCCGTCCGAGGAGGCAGTCATGGCAGATTCAAATTCTCAAGAAGCGGCGGTTTTTCCGCTCAAGATTGTTGCCTCGAACCAGGCAGCACAAGGCATACGTTCATTCGAGTTGGCACGTGAAGATGCCACCGAGCTGCCGGAGTTTTCAGCTGGATCCCACATAAAGATTCAGGTTCCCAATGGAGAGTGGCGAAAGTACTCGTTGTGCAACGACCCATCTGAACGCTACCGGTATGTCATTACGGTGAAGCGTGAGGCTCAGGGGAGGGGGGGGTCGATAAGCATGGTCGACGAGGCCAAAGAGGGCGAAACCGTCTTGGTATCGCCTCCTGATAACGCCTTTCCCTTGGTTGAAAATCCGGGCGCGCTTACTTTTATTGCGGGGGGAATCGGCATCACGCCCATGCTGTCGATGATTCGATCGTTCGGCGAGCTGCCCCCGGCGCCTTGGAAGTTGTACTACTTGAGCCAGGCTCCCGAGACGACGGCATTTCTCGAAGAATTGGGCTCGGATTCATATAGGTCAAACGTCAAGATACACCATGATCGTGGTGATGCGAATGCCTGTTTTGATCTGTGGCCAATCCTTGAGAAGCCGAACCGCGGGCATGTGTACTGCTGTGGCCCGAGAGGCCTGATGGAGGCTGTTAGGGATATGTCAGGGCATTGGTCGCCGAATCGTATCCACTTTGAAAGTTTTTTGGAGGGCGGGGGAAAGAAGCCGGACGACAAGTCCTTTTTGGTCGAGCTCGCCAGATCAGGTAAGACGTTCGAGGTTCCGGTGGGTAAGTCGATATTGTCCGTGTTGCTCGCTGCGGGTACTCGGGTGGGATACTCATGCGAAAGTGGGACATGCGGATCCTGTCGAACGACAATGCTCGAAGGAACAGCAGATCATCGTGACATGGTTTTGCTACCGGAAGAGCAGGAATCACAGATCATGGTGTGTGTGTCTAGGGCAACTTGCGAAAAGCTTGTTCTCGACCTGTAATCGAAATCCGCCGATATCATGGAAATCCAAAAATTGCGCATCGGCGTGGTTGGCCTTGGACGAGCGTTCTCGTTAATGCTTCCAACCTTTCTAGCAGACCACCGAGTCGAACTTGTGGCTGGATGCGATCCACGCGATGCCGCGAGGGATCAGTTCAACCAAGACTTCTCACGACCTGCCTACGAGACCGTAGAAGCTCTAGCCGCTGACGGCGAGGTGGAGATCGTCTACATCGCTAGCCCACATCAGTTTCACGCGCGACATACGCAGATTGCTGCCGAGCATGGAAAGCATGTTTTGGTGGAAAAGCCCATGGCGCTTAGCTTGGCCGAATGCGACACGATGATCGATGCCTGTGTAAAGGCTGGTGTGCATCTTCTGATTGGCCACTGCCATAGTTTCGATACGCCTTATCTAAAAACCCGCGAATTGGTGCAATCAGGGCAGTTCGGTGCCGTGCGCATGATCCACGCATTGAATTTCACAGACTATCTTTGGCGACCGCGGCGGCCCGAGGAGCTGGATACTAAGCAGGGCGGCGGGGCTGTCTTCAGCCAAGCCGCACACCAAGTCGACATTGTGCGCCTATTGGCATGCCAGGAACCAGAGCGCGTGCGAAGTGCCCTGGGAAATTGGGACAAAGGTCGACCGACAGAAGGTGCATACAGCGCATTGATGTGGTTCCGAGATGGGGCATATGCTTCGCTCAGCTACAACGGGTACGGACATTTCGACTCTGACGAATGGATGGGGTGGACAGGTGAGATGGGGCAACGCAAGTCGTCCGAAGTCTATGGCGAGGCTCGGCGACGTCTGAAGGCGATCGTTGACCCTGCTCAGGAGTCGACGCTAAAAGCTGCAAGCACATACGGCGGGATCGCTTACACGCCGCCTACACGGGAAACGCTGCCTTCATCCCTACATCAACATTTCGGCCCCGTCCTCGTGTCTTGCGAAAAGGGGGATCTAAGGCCGCTTCCAGACGGCATATACGTCTACGAAGACGACAGAAAGTATTTCATCGAGATTGAGCAACCGGCGGTCCCTAGAGCCGAGGTAATCGACGAGCTCTACGCTGCCGTGCGATATGGGAAGCCGTGTTTGCATGGTGGGGAGTGGGCCAGAGGCACACTGGAGATCTGCCTTGCGATGATCGAGTCGTCCCGGTTGTCACAGGATGTCTTTCTATCCAGGTCCATGCGTGAAGGTTGATCTATGGCAGCCGGCGTAAGGGGGTTTCGGGTATCATTTTTCGATATCTAAGTACTCGTTACCTCACAGAGCCGATGACTTCAAAAGAAACCAGGAATGTATTAGATCACTGGCGCGAGGCTGTTCCAGACGACAGGCTCGCGCACCTTATCAAAGACGCAACACGTGCTCTCGTTCGTGGCCTCCAGGTCCGTTTGGCGGACCATAATGTTTCGTTCGGCCACTGGACGTTCCTGCGAATCCTCTGGGAGCAGGACGGCTTGACGCAGCGGGAACTAAGTGAGCAGGCCGGCGTGATGGAACCGACAACGTTTTCGGCAATGAAAGCGATGGAGTCGCTCGGCTACGTTGAGCGCAAGCACTTGCCTGGAAACAACAAGAACATTCACATCTTTCTGACGCGGAACGGTCGAGCGCTGAAAAAGAAGCTGGTGCCACTCGCGGAAGAGATCAACACTATTGGAACTCGTGGTCTGACCGCGGTTGAAATTAAGACGACTCGCAAAGTGTTGCTGTCGATAATTACCAATCTAGCGGAAGACGAAGCTGCTCTCGAGAACGCAGAACGCAAAGTTCCCTCTACCCGAGAGCTATCCCGCAGGATATCCGCGGCCGAGTGAAGAGTCTGCAGATAGTCCGCGAATGAGCTCGGTAGAGCGAGAACCGTGCGCTATCCGGTCAACTTGGTCTCGACCATCCTCGGGGCGGTACGCAGCGGCAACATTGCAATAATATTAGATCTCTAATATTCTTATCCATCGCGGACATAAGAGCCGTGCGGCGCCAGTTCTACGTGCGCATACGATGGATGAGACAAATATGGAGTTGCTGTCCCAGTTGCCGTGGACCCTCGGTGGTGTCCCAGAATTAGCACTTCTAGGGTTTGCCGGGCTTGCTTTCTTGGGAGCAGGCGTGGTGAAGGGAACCTTGGGAGTGGGCCTTCCGCTCTTTGCGGTGCCGCTATTGTCGCTGGTGCTACCGCCGCCGACTGCAATCAGCTTGCTCGTGGTTCCAGTACTTATCTCCAATCTCTGGCAGGCGATCCAGGCCGACAAGCCAATCATGTATGCCGCCCGTTTCAAATGGCTATCGCTAAGCTTACTAGTGAGTACGGTGGTGTCGGTGCGGCTGTCACTCGCACTTCCGACAGATTTGCTGAGCTTGCTGGTCGCGGCCTCGGTGATCTGTGCCGTTGTATTGATGATGTATAAGCCAGAGGGCGCGATACCGAGGAAAAAGGAGCTTCCGCTGGGAGTTGCCGTCGGCATCCTAGCAGGCATGATGGGAGGATTGTCTTCAATGACGGGTCCATTCATCATCACGTACCTGCTCGCGCTCAAGCTTCCGCGAGATGAATTTGTAGGCAGTATTAGCATCATTTATTTGTTCGGGATGATACCGCTCTACTTGGCGCTTGCTTACTACGGTCGTCTGGGGCTTGTGGAGACTTCGATGTCGATGCTGGCTATAGTGCCGATGGCGTTGGGAATGTTCATTGGTCGGCGAATGCGCACGTTCCTCAGTGAGGAAGCTTTTCGTCGGGTGTTGCTGGGTTTTCTGGCTTCGGTGGCAGTGCTACTGGTTTCGAAGGGTGCTTGAGGAAGCCAGTCGTCCGAGAAGTCGACGTGTGAGCGCGTTGCGGCCGTATCTACAGCTCGATTGCGCTTGTCAACAGTGTCGGCAGATCCAATCCGACCTGCCGATCCATCTTTCTGCGACTAATCGTCGTGAGAACGTAAGCGCCTGCTGAACACACCCTTGACGGTTCTGCTTATGCAGCAGGTTGCCACCGATGCGGCAGCAGCTCAGCG
>NZ_JBCGCS010000032.1:0-56488 GCF_038594925.1 Achromobacter sp. JD-1
GATAGTGTTCACGAGGTGGGTCAGAATTAGATGCAAATCAAACGTAAAAGTGGGTCAACTCTGCCTGCAAATCAACATCACGTTCTCTGATCTGGATATTTATCAAAAGATCTTTGCCGTAGCAATGACCGCCTCGGTGGCTCTGGTCTTCGGCGCCTTAGCGGGCACGCTGAAAGCGCAATTTCGGAGATAGTCTATGGACCGGAAGCAATATGCCGTGGAAATCACGCTAGGCGGAACGACCCGACCGTACTCGTCGGAGTTTCAAACAGCTGATCAGTACAAGGACGGCTGGAAACGCGTACTGTTGATGGCGCATGGCAAGGCAGACGTCAGGTGTACTTGCCCTGGATCGGGCGAACGACGCTTGTCGATCCACAGCCGTTCCAACTCTGATCGGTTCCACCTTGCCCGCTTTCCCGAGACGGGGTCAGAGCACAGCGAAGACTGCGTCTACTACGGTGTGGATCCAAGCATGTCCGGGCTCGGAGCATATCGACGTGGCGTGGTCCAAGAGCTCGACGATGGCGCAGTGAAGATTAAGCTGAAGGTCGGGCTTCAACAGCGTGCGACAGCAGCCCCAGAAGAAGGAGACGCCTCTTCGGCCGCCGCGCCGTCGATGCCCGCGACGCGCCCGCGTACCGGTCAAGCCAGCATGACGTTGCTTGGCCTCCTGCACTTTCTTTGGACACAAGCAGGCCTCCATACATGGTCGCCAGGCATGGAAGGAAAGCGCAATCTTGGTGTGGTGCATTACCACTTGATGCGCTCGGCTATGACTACCTACGCGGGGCGTGTGCGACTGGCTCAAAACCTCGTGATCGCCACGCCGACAGCGACCGGGCAGCAAGCAGGGCACAACAAGGCCAAGGCGTTGGAAGCGGTCACTCAACGACGGCGCTTGGTTGTAATTGCCCCCCTCGCACAGCACCAAGAGGGAATGGACGGCAGCGCCACGCTGCCTATCGCGGGATTTCATGGCATCCCGTACCTGAACCTTGATGAGAACGTCTGGGAACCCTTGGAGCGCCGTTTTGCGAGAGAAATCGACTCTTGGCGGGCTGGGAATGCCGTCATCGCTGTCGTACAAACTGATCCGCCCAAGTCCTCTGGCGGCAGCATGCGAGCGCAAGTTGTCGATATCGCCCTGATGCAGACAACGCACGACTGGATACCAGTCGATTCAGGCTACGAGGCTCTAGTAGCTGACAAGCTCGTGGCGGAAAAGCGTCGGTTCGAAAAGCCGCTGCGGTTTGATGCTGGCGAGGACGCAGCGTTTCCGGACTTTTGGTTGCGCGACAGGCACACGCCAGCACCGCTGGAGGTGTGGGGCATGAATACGCCCGAGTACTTGGCGCGCAAAGCTGAAAAGGGCCAGCACTACGACGAGACATACGGAAAGGATGGCTGGTGGGCATGGAACGCCTCCATCGGGGATCCCGTCCCAGAATTTCCCCCGCCGATCAACCTACAACGGGAAGGGCAATGATGCAGCACACAACAATTCTCGGTCTTTGCTTTCTCGTAGGCGTGTCGATTGCGGGAATAGTGAACGCCGGCATTCGTGGTTCGTCCAGAGGCGGCTTCGTATTTTTCGCAGCCCTGATTACCACGGTTCTGATGGGAATTCTTCTAAATTCGGGCTCATTCCCCGAGTCGAGTCAGATCGGGATGGAACGCCTCTTTGCAGGCTTCTCTGTCTTGACCGCTGCGTTGATGCCAGTTTTCTCCATGGCTACCGCGGGCCGAAGGGGGGTTGTGCGCGACCTCGGTGTTTGCGCCATCTTCGCGGTGACGACCTACTTCCTTCTGTGGCTGTAGCCGGTCCAGGCACCTGGCACCTCCGTGTACAAACGGCGCCGCCAAAACACCGCGCTAGGCGTTTTTGAAAGCTAGAAAGGACGTGTACATGCTCGGGATTTTCACTAGCAAGAAGCTGAAAGCCCTAGAGGAAGTGCTTACGCACTCCCATCGAGGCATCCACAAGAGAATTGACGAGAACCGCGAACTTCTCGAATTGCTCCAGAGTCATGCGCCGGAGCTCCTGGAAAAGCACTGGTGGATTGAGGGCTGGCTACAAAGCCAAGACGGATTCCTGACCGACCTCTTGGCGGCGCTGCCCGTTGCAAACCCCGTGATATCACCGAATTTTCCCCGCCCTTGGCCTACTGCTCGAAAGAGAAACTAGCCTCCTGCGCTTGCCTGGCACGGCCCGGTGCATTCACGGTCCAATAAAGGAGTTCACATGTCCTCCATGCCTCCAGCAGAGAACATGGATGAAACGGCGCTCACGCTGCAAGAAGCTGCTATGCGCCTCAACATCTCTTACAGCACCATCTTTAGCTATCGCAAAGAGCTTGGTTTTCAGCTTAGAGCGAGGGGCGCATGGCGCATCTGGCCTTCGCGTCTTGCTGCATTTTCGGAAAAGAATAACAATGTCACCCAGCTATCGCTGCGGGTTGTGGGAGATGCACAATGCCCATCCGCAAAGATGAAACCTCAGGTATCTGGCAAGTTGATATCCGCGTCCCAGGCGTCCCGCGAGTTAGATGTTCTTCTGGAACGACGGACAGGCAAGCCGCGCAGGAATACCACGACAAGCTGAAAGCCGACCTCTGGCGTCAAGCCAAGCTTGGCGAGCAACCCGACCGCTTTTTTGAAGAGGCCGCGGTGCGTTGTCTTCGACTGTGGGACGGACTACGCGACTATGACAGCAAGGTCCGGCACGTCGCGTACTGGCGTACTCAGTTCTCTGGACGTGCCATTCGCTCTTTAAAATTCGACGAGATCGCGGACAAACTGCCAACGCATACTACCCATAAGCATCGCAAACCCACGCCGGTAAGTGCAGCGACCAAAAACCGCTACCTAGCCACGCTGCGAAGGATGCTCAAGCTATGCGAAGACTGGGACTGGATCGACAAGTGCCCGAAATTTTCGGAGTTCGTTGAACCCGACAATCGTGTGCGATGGGAACCCCCATCCGTCATCGGCCGGCTGATAAGCGCGATGACGCTTGAGTGGATGCGCGATGTCAGCCTCGTTGCAGTGGCGACTGGCATGCGGGAAGACGAATTGCTTTCGCTCAGGCCGAGCAACGTGGATATGCCCCAGCGAAACGCATGGGTCATTGCCGAAGAGGCGAAATCGGGCTATGCCAGGTCGGTGCCCCTCAACGCGGACGCGATGGCAGTGCTGCAGCGCCGGATTCCCAAAGCCAAGAGGTTTGTCTTTGAACGCCCCTCAAGAGATGGTTTGGTGCGGAAGATCAGCCAGGTCGATGCTCGGTGCTTGCGTCGTGCGTGCGCCGAGGTCGGGATTGACGACTTTCATTTCCACGACCTTCGCCATACATGGGCCAGTTGGCATGTACAGGCGGGAACACCGCTCATGGTCCTAAAGGATCTGGGGGGATGGGAGACGCTGGACATGGTTCAACGCTATGCCCATTTGGCCCCGTCGCACTTGGCCCACCATTCGAACACGGTCGAATTTTGGTCAAAGTCGGAACAGAAAGAAAAAACGCCGCTAGTGATAGCGGCGTAAGTTCTTGATAATGCGGGTGTTTGGTGGTGGGCTGAGCGAGACTCGAACTCGCGACCAACGGATTAAAAGTCCGCTGCTCTACCGACTGAGCTATCAGCCCGACCGAAGCCAGAAATTATGGCGGATTTCTTTGGGCTTGTCAAAAAGTTTAACGTCGCCCAGCGCTTGGCCCGCAACCCCCGGCGTGCAGCCCAAAAGAAAACGACCGCACGCGGCGGTCGTTCCGGGGCTTGCGATGGACCTGGATTACCAGGCAGCCACCACGGCGCCCTTGTACTTGGTCTGGATGAACTGCTTCACGGCCGGGCTGTGATAGATGCTGATCAGCTTGGCGAATTCGGCGCGGTCCTTGTCCTTTTCGCGCACGACCAGCACGTTGGCGTACGGCGAATCCGGCGATTCCTGGGCGATGGCGTCCTTGGCAGGATCCAGGCCGGCTTCCAGTGCGAAGTTGGTGTTGACGGCCGAGGCGTCGGTGTCGTCCAGCGAACGCGGCAATTGGGCGGCGTCCAGTTCGATGAAGCGCAGCTTCTTCTTGTTTTCAATGACGTCAATCGGCGTTGCCTTCAGGCCCGCTTCCGGACGCAGCTTGATCAGGCCGTTGGCTTGCAGCAGCAACAGCGCGCGACCACCGTTGGTGGGGTCGTTCGGCAAGGCGATGCGGGCGCCGTCCTTCAGTTCGGACAGCGACTTGATCTTCTTGCTGTAGATGCCGATGGGGAAGATCACGGTCTTGGCGATGCTGACCAGCTTGTAGCCTCGGTCGGCGTTGGCGTTGTCCAGGTAGGGCTGGTGCTGGTAGCTGTTCATGTCCAGATCGCCCGCGGCCAGCGCCACGTTGGGCTGCACGTAGTCGGTGAATTCGATGACCTGGATGTTCAAGCCTTGCTTGGCGGCTTCGGCCTTGACCACATCAAAGATCTGCGCGTGCGGGCCGGCGGTAACGCCAACCTTCAGCGGCTTGTCCTGAGCCAGCGCGGGCTGGGCGAATACGGCGGCGCCGAGGGCGAATGCAGCCAGCGACTTCAAAACCTTGATGCTCATGTTGCGATATCCCGAGTAACGGAAGTAGAAAGAAAATTGCAGCGAAAACGAAGCGGCGCCGCGACGTATCAGCGATGCGACATGCGGCGCACGAAGCGGTCGCCCAGGCTTTGGATTGCCTGGACCAAAATGATCAGCACAATCACGACCGCGGCCATGACGTCCGATTGAAAACGTTGATACCCGTAGCGGATGGCCAGGTCGCCCAGGCCGCCACCACCGATAGCGCCAGCCATCGCCGAATAGCCGATCAGGCTGACCACGGTGACGATGGTGGCGGCGATCAGGCCGGGCAAGGCTTCCGGCAACAGCACCTTCAGGATGATCTGCATCGGCGATGCGCCCATGGCACGCGCCGCGGTGATCAACCCCGGATCCACTTCACGCATGGCGTTTTCGGCGATGCGGGCCATGAACGGAATCGCGGCCACCGACAGCGGCACGATGGCGGCTGTGGTGCCGATGGAGGTTTGCGCAATCAGGCGCGTGAACGGAATGATGGCGACCATCAGGATGACGAAGGGCACCGAGCGCGTGGCGTTGATGATGGCGCCCAGCACGTGGTTCACGGGCTGGTTTTCCAGCATGTTGCCGCGCGCGGTCACGGTCAGCGTCACGCCCAGCGGAATGCCGATCACCACCGCGATGGCGCTGGCCACGCCCACCATCAGCAGGGTGTCAAGCAGCGACGTAATAAGCAGATCGATCAGTTGCGGACTCATGAGCTATTTCTTCAACGGTAATGTCACGGGCGGCCAACGCGGCAATCGCGTCCTTGACCGTGGCGGGCGCGCCTTGGACCAGCACGAACATCGTGCCCACGGCCACGCCCTGGATATCTTCAACGCGGGCCTGCACCAGGCTCACGTCCAGCGAGAACTGTTTGGACAGATCGGTCAGGAACGAGCCCGACGAATCCGTACCGGTCAAGGCCAGGCGCAACAGGCGCACCGCCTGGCCGGGCGTGGCGGCAAGCAGCGTGGCGATGCGTTCCTTCACGGCCGCCAAGGTGGCGTCGGTCAGGTCGGACGCGGTGGCGGCCGACACCATGCCGCGCGTGACCTCGTGGCGCGGCTGCGCGAACACTTCGCGCGTGCTGCCGATTTCAACCACTTCGCCTTGCGACAGCACGGCCACCCGGTCGCACACTTCGCGCACCACTTCCATCTGGTGCGTGATCATGACGACCGTCACGCCCGTCTTGCGGTTGATGTCGCGCAGCAGGGCCAGAATGTTGTGCGTGGTTTCGGGGTCCAGCGCGGACGTGGCTTCGTCGCTGAGCAGCACGTCCGGGTTGTTGGCCAACGCGCGGGCGATGCCCACCCGCTGCTTCTGGCCGCCGCTGATCTGGCTGGGATAGCGGTCGCGCAGATGCTCCAGGCCCACTAAGGCCAGCAAGCGTTCAACGCGGGCCGGAATCTCGGCCTTGGCGACACCGGCAATTTCCAGCGGCAGCGCCACGTTGCCATAGACGGTGCGGCGCGACAGCAGGTTAAAGCCCTGGAACACCATGCCGATGCGGCGGCGCTGGCCACGAAGCTGCGCCTCGTTCAGGCCGGTAAGTTGCTGTCCACCGATGGCAATCGTGCCTTCGTTGGGGCGTTCAAGCAGGTTGATGCATTGGACCAGCGTGCTTTTGCCGGCCCCGCTGGGGCCGATGATGCCGAAGACCTCGCCCTGCTCGATATGCAGGTTGATGCCTCGCAGCGCCTGGAATAGTCCATGCGGCGTGGCATAGGTCTTGGATAGGTTCTCGATGTGAATCATGGCAAGCGATTTTGTATCTTTTCTCTTCTGAAGAGAACGACCGTTTTTTTCATTTTTAATAACTATAAGTAATATCAGCGATCTTTACCGCGACATCGGCCCGCCCCGTATAAACGCGGGCCGTGGTTGCGATAGGGCGTCGGCAAAACGCGCAAAGGGCAGTCGGAAGGAAAGCCTTCCTGACTGCCCCTTTTGATGACGGTAGCCGGAGAACCGGCCGCGTCGCTATCAGCGAGCGCGAGAGATGCGGACTTCCGCCCCCCGGCGCTTGACCTCAAGGCCTTCGGACGGCGAGATGCGCAGCCCTTCCAGCCCCTTGATGTAGCTGGAGCCCTGCATCTGCATCACGCGGATCTTGTTGCGCATGACAACCGGGTTATGCACCGGCATGCCAAACATCCAGACCTCGTCCAGGATGCGGGCCGAGTTGAACTCGCCCGTGTGCTGCGCGGCGGGTCCCAGACAGAGCATGTGCCCTTCGCGGCCAAAAACCGGGAACTGGCCCAGCTCGCAGTCGATTGTCCAGGTGGTGCCGCCTTCGTAGCGATGCCCGGTGTTCAGATCCCACCAGGCCTCGCCCTTGGGCAGGTACACGCGCACCTGCTTGCCGGGCTCGGTGACCGGCGCCACCAGCAAGGCGGGGCCAAGCAGGTATTGCAGGTCCCACTCGTGGGCATGCGGATCGTTCGGGAAAGACAGGGCCATGGAACGCTGCACCGGCAGGCCGGTACGGGCGGAATCCTCGATGGCGCCCAACACATAGGGCACCAGGCGATAGCGCCACTGCATCCACGTCTTGGCCTGCGCCAGGGTGTCGTCGTCGAAGTCCCAAGGCATCAGCCCTTCCACGCCCTGGAACGAGAAGTTCGCCGAGAACACGCCCACGGTCAGCCAGCGCAAATACAGTTCGGACGTCATGCCCGCGCGGTCACGCGATGCCGAACCGATGCCGTGCACCTGCACGGGCACGCCGCTGGCGCCGATCGACAAGGCGGTGCGCAGCGTATGGCGCAAGCCATCCCAGGAGTTCTCGGCCTGCGGCCCCACCTGCCAAGGCAGACGTTGCGCGGCGGGGAACAGGTCGGAGCTGGGGACGACGCCTTCGGGCGGCACCTTCAGGCCGGCCACGGCATCGAACAGCGCGCGGCGCACCAGCAGCGGATACATGCTGCGCAGCGCCGGGCCGGTTTCGCCATTGCGGGCCGTCACGCCATCGGGAATGGCAAGCTGGGCATCGCAGGCGGGCGCGTCCAGGCCGTCTTCGATCAGTTGGCGGTGGCGCTCGACCCACATGTTGTAGATGTCGCGGTAAGTCAGGTCCAGCAGGCCGAACGGCTGGCCCGAGGTGGCGGCGATGCCGTCAAACACCTGGGCAGCGCCGTCTTCCTTGGTCAGCAGCCAGCCCCGGTCTTCCAGTTCTTCGAACAAGGGGCTGGTCTTGAGCACGCCGGGGAAACCGGATGCCGCGACATGCACGTTGTGCTTGTGGAACAGGGCCAGCATCTGCTTGGCGTCGGGGAAGCGCTGGGCGTCCCATTCGAACACCGCCTTGTCCGACTGGAAACCCCAAGCCGCCGGCTGTGCCAGCGTTACGGCATCCACGGGAATCTGGTTTTCACGCATACGGGCCAGCAAAGCGACGGTTTGCGTCGGCATTTCGCCTGTAGCCTGTTGCAGCCAGGCGCCCATCGCCCACAGCACGGGCTGGCCGGCGCGGCCAGTCAAGGCGGTGTACTGGTTCAGGATTTCGGCGGGCTCGCCGGCGAACAGAAACATATCCAGCACGGCGTCGTCAACGGTCAGCACGTAGGCCGAATCCGCCGGGGCAACGCCCACGGAATGCTCAACGCGCCGCATCGTATTGACGTAGACGCCCCAGCCGCGCGGGCTCCATGCCAGTGGCAAGGCGCGGTGCTCGGGGTCATCGGACACCACCGATTCTTCGCGGCGGTTCAAGTCGCCCGGTGTTTCCCCCAGGCCGAAGATGCGCTCGTCGGCCTGCAGGGTGAAGCCCGCCGTCCACACCGCGTCGTCTTCCTGGTCCAGCGCGTTGTGTCCGAATGCGGGCGTATGCGCGGAAACCTCGGACTCGAACACCCGGTCCTCGTTGCGATAGATCGCCACGCGCACAGGGTCGGACTGGATCTCCAGGGCAACGTCGCCCTGTGTGATCCGCCAGCCATCCCCGCCTTCGCGAGGGGCAATAGAAGCCTCGCCCACGGCCTCTTGGCGCGCGAGCAGCATCTCGGCCACGGCGCGCGCACGCGCGCCGGGCTTGTCATCGTTCAGGTGGTTCGCCTCGCCGCAGCGCAGGCGAAACACACCAGGCGCATGCGCCTCGACTACCAGGTGCAACCCATCGCCCGCGTCGAAATCGAAGCGACTGGGGCGGGACGTCAGCAGCTCGATGGTGTCGAGCTGGGTAGTATGGGCAAAGTCGAACTTGGGCGGCACAGAGCATCCCCCGGCTTAAGCCAAAAACCATCAAAAGACGCTATTTTGACGGATTTGAGCTTTGAAATAAACTCGGTCCCTCTTCTGGATGGCTTTCTCATCCATAAAAAGGGGTCGTAAAGCCCTCGATCAGCGCCTATCGGCTTAGTGCCGCGCGCCGCCGAAACGCCAACAACGAGGCCAATACAGCCTATTTGGCGCCAAATCCTGGCAATTACCGCAATTCTACGCCACCTGGGTCGAGCCCCCATTCACCGCCAAACTTTTTTTCACCGTGGTGAAATAAGTTTGGACAGATCGGTTTCCAGCAGCGCCGGTTCGCCAGCCAGGCGAGCGCCGATCAAATCGCCCATCAAGGCTGACCAGGACAAGCCGCGCGAGGCATAGCCGATGGCTAGCCACAGGCCCGGCGCATGCGGCAATTCCCCCACTGCGGGCAGGCGCCCGGGCAATACGGCCCGCCATCCCGCCCAACCGGGCAGCGTGCCGGGCACCAACGCATCGAAGGCCGGGAAGTGACCGCTTAGTAGCCCGGCCGCCTTGGCAAGCGTGGTGTGCTGCCCTTCCGGGCTGACCAAGGCCTGCGTAGCGCCATGCACGTAGGTGCTGCCGACCACGCAGCCCACGCCCACGTCCGGCAGCAGATAGCCCTCGCCGCCGATGATGCAGCGCGGCCCGCCCGCAAGCGCCTCGCCGGGCACCAGGGTGACCTCGCCAGCCAGCGCGTGCATCTGCCCCACGCGCGGCAAGGGATCGAGCAAGCCGCTTTCGGCCAGCACCGCGCGCGCGCCAAAGGCATTGGCCAGGATGACGGTGTCGGCGTGCGCCAATTCCCCGCCTTGCACGTCTCGTACGCTCCATCCTTGCCCCTGTCGTTCGACCCGGGCCGCCCTGCCCGGCAAGACGCTCACGCCGGGCGTTTCCAGCAAGGCGTCGATCAGTCGGTTCGGTTGAACCAGCATGCCCTGCGCGAAGTACACGCCGCCGCGCGCCACCGGCAAACCGGCCAAGGCGCTGGCTTCGTCACGATCCACCCGGCGTACCCAGTCGCGCGGAAAAGCCAGCGTTTCCAATGTGCTCGCCAACGCAGCAGATTTGCCCGCGTCGCGCTCGATCTGAACCGTGCCGCACACGCGCGGCGCGGCGTCGCCAGCCAGCCCTTGCCAACGCGCTAGCGCGCGCTGGCTGCCGGCGCGCGACAGCCGCGCCCGCGCATTGTCGTCACGCGCCACCACGGGCGTCAGCGCAGCGGCCACATGACCGGCGTGCGCAGGCGCCCCCAGCGCCCTACCTGCGTCCAACACGGTGACTCGCCAGCCCCGGCCGGCCAGCGCCTGCGCGATGCCGGCACCCGCCAGCCCTGCGCCCACCACCACCGCATGCTTGACGGCCGCGGGCGTCGCGGCCGCTCCGGCCGCTCGGCCCTGCACGCGGGCGGTGGCTTGGATCATTTGCCGCTTGCCCCCGTCAATCGGCACGCAGCGCGCGTCAAAACCCGCATCCTGCAACGCACGCCGCAGCGCTTCCGTGCCGACCCCGGCCGCCAGGGTGGCCCCGGACGCCGCCAGTTGCGCCAGCGCGCGTAGCAAGGGAGCCGACCTCGTGCCGGGATCGGGTTCTGGCGTGTAGGCATCCAGGAAGAAGGCATCCACGCGCGCGTCCAGGCGTGGCGCAAGCACCTGCGCATCGCCGAAACCCAGCGTCAGCGTTACCGCGCCGTTCTCGAATTCCAGCCGATGTAGCCCCGGCAGCAGCGTGGGCCACTGCTCCACCAGATGCCGCGCCAATCCCGCCAAGGACGCCGGCGCATAACGCGCCAACAATGCCGACAAATCAGCCAAAGTGAACGGATGCGCCTCCAGCGACACGACATGCAACGCCGATGGCCGCTGCGGATCTTGCCTCCACGCCTGCCACAGCCCCAGAAAATTCAGGCCCAGCCCGAAACCGGTCTCGCAGATGGTGAATACGTCGCATCCGCGCCAACGCTCGGGCAGCCCGTTACCGCGCAGGAATACGTGTTCCCGGTCGCTGAATGACCCGGCATGCTGGGGGTAGACGTCGCCGGACTCGGCGTCATGGAGCTTGCCGTCGGCATCGAAGTCGACCACTGCGGGTGTCAGGGGAACGTAAGGCGCGGACATGGGCTCTTCAAAAAGAATCAGGGTTGTGACAAACGCGAATTATCGGCTGGCCGCGCCCCATGCGTTGGATAGACGCCACGCGGTGGCGCGGTTTCAAATGGCTGCCTCGGATTTGACGCAAACCTGGGCTTACACTGGTTTGCATGGACACCTATGATCAGCCCCGCTCACTGGCTCAACCCATCGACCTGTGCGCCGCGATCGACGCGGCAGTCACTGCGGCGCATGCCGGTGCGGCCATCCTGCAATCCTACGCGCATCATCGGGCCGACCTCGTGATCGACCGCAAGGCGCGCAACGATCTCGTATCGCAAGCAGACCGCGAAGCCGAGGCCGTGATCATCCAGGAACTGCAAACGCGCACGCCCAAGTTCGGCATCGTGGCTGAAGAGACGGGCGGCAAGCCCCAAGGCCGCGCCACCTGGTACATCGACCCGCTTGATGGCACCACCAATTTCCTGCACGACATCCCTCACTACGCCGTCTCGATCGCGCTGATCGCGCATGCGGGCACCGCAGTGTCTGGCACGGAAACACTGACTGAAGACACGCCCGTGGCCGGCGTGGTTTACGACCCCAACCGCGAAGAGCTGTTCACCGCGGTCTATGGCATTGGCGCCTGGCTGAACGGCCGCCGCATCAAGTGTTCGCGCACGCAGACCATTGAAGATTCCGTGCTGGCAACCGGTTTTCCGTTCCGCGACTTTTCCTTCGCCGGACAATACATGCCCATGCTGAACGACGCCATCAAGCGCGCGCGCGGCGTGCGCCGCATGGGCGCGGCAGCGTTGGACCTGGCCTGGACGGCTTGCGGCCGCTACGACGGTTACTGGGAAATGGGCCTGGCGCCGTGGGACGTGGCCGCCGGCACGCTGATCCTGCGTGAAGCGGGTGGCACGTGTTCAGACATGCACAAGCTGGATCCCTGGCCCATCGGCGGGCGCGTTGTGGCGGGCAACCCCGCCATCGAACGCGCCCTGCACGAGATGATTGCGCCGCACCTTGGCGGCGAGCCACCCGCCGAAGCCTAAGACGCCTTGGCGGGCGCGTCGGGGCGCAATTCCCGGCGCAGAATCTTGCCCACATTGCTCTTGGGCAGTTCATCACGGAATTCCACAAAGCGCGGGCGCTTGTAACCCGTGAGCTTTTCGCGGCACCAGTCCTGCACCTGCGCCTCGGTCAACGACGGGTCGCTTTTCACCACGAACACCTTGACCGCTTCGCCCGAGTGTTCGTCCGGCACGCCGATGGCCGCGCACTCCAGCACACCCGGCATCTGCGCTACCACGGCTTCGACCTCGTTCGGATAGACCTTGAAGCCGGACACCGCGATCATGTCTTTCTTGCGGTCCACGATGCGCGTATAGCCCTTGTCATCCATGATGCCGATATCGCCCGTGCGAAAGAACCCGTCCGCCGTCATCGACTGCCGGGTTTCGTCGGGCTTCTGCCAATAGCCCAGCATGACCTGCGGCCCGCGGATGCCCACTTCGCCGCGTTCGCCCAGCGGCACTTCCTGGCCCGCATCGTCAAGAATGGCCACGTCGGTGGACGGCAGCGGCAGGCCGATAGAGCCGGAATAGGCCGTGGCGTTGGTGGGATTCACCGTGGCCACGGGCGAAGTTTCCGACAAACCATAGCCTTCGATCAGCGGCCTGCCGGTGATCTTCAGCCAGCGTTCGGCCACAGGCTGCTGCACGGCCATGCCGCCCCCAAGCGTCAGGCGCAACGCCGAAAAATCCAGCTTGGCGAAATCCGCGTTGTGCGCCAAGGCATTGAACAAGGTGTTGACCCCGGGGAAAAGATTGATGGGCACCTTGCGCCACGCATTGATCAGCGAAGGCTGGTCGCGCGGGTTGATGATCAGCACGTTGCGCATGCCCGCATGCAGGCCGTACAAGCCGCAGACGGTCATTGCGAACACGTGGTACAGCGGCAGCGCGCTGATGATCGTGAGCTGCGTAGCCGACAAGTCATGCACCACGGGCTGCGCCACGGCTTCGGTCTGCAGCACGTTGGCCGTCAGGTTCCGATGCGACAGCATCGCACCCTTGGGCACGCCGGTGGTGCCGCCCGTGTACTGCAGCACCGCTATATCGTCCATCGTCAGCGTGGGCGGCGTGAACGGCAGGTTGGCGCCGGCCGCCAAGACCTTGGGCAGCGTATGCGCGCCGTCGATGTTCCAGGCCGGAACAATCTTCTTGATATGACGCGCCACGAAGTTGACCAGTGGTGCTTTCAGGCCACCCAGCAGATCGCCTGGCCCTGTCACGACAATATGCTTGAGCTGAGCGCGGTTTTTCACCGCCTGCAGCGTGTGCGCGAAGTTCTCCAGGATCAGGATGACGGACGCGCCGCTGTCCTGCAATTGGCGTTCAAGTTCGTCGGCCGTGTACAGCGGGTTCACGTTCACGACGACCAACCCGGCGCGCAGCGTGCCCAGCATGCCGACAAGATAAGCCGGCACATTGGGCATCATCAACGCAACACGGGCGCCCTTTTCCAGGCCCAGGCTTTGCAGCCATCCGGAAAACGCGCGTGCATGCCGATCCAGTTGCGCGTAGGTGATGTCGCTGCCCATCGCCGTGCAGGCGATGCGGGTGGCGTACTGCTTGCAGGCCCGGTCCAACAGGTCGGCCAGCGAGGAATAGCCCTCGGTGGAGATCTCTGCCGGCACCCCCTGCGGATAGTGAGCAAGCCACGGTCGCGTCATGGTGTTTGTCTCCATTAAACAGATTTTTGATTGATGATAACCTTGTTGCGTTCCCTTTTTCCGCCCCCCTTCTCCCATGAAACTGCTCGAACCCATCGTCGCCTGGCACCAGGATATTTCGAAGATCCGCCGCGACATCCACGCGCATCCCGAATTGGCCTTCGAAGAATTCCGCACCGCTGACGTGGTGGCGGCCAAGCTTGAAGAATGGGGCATCGAGATTGATCGCGGCCTGGGTGGTACGGGCGTGGTCGGCATCATTCGCGGCAAGCTGCCTGGTGATCGCGCGGTGGGCCTGCGCGCCGACATGGACGCGCTGCCCATGCAAGAGGTCAACAGCTTCGCGCACGCCAGCAAGAACGAAGGCAAGATGCACGCCTGCGGCCACGACGGCCATACCGCCATGCTGCTGGCGGCGGCGCAATACCTGTCCCAGCATCGCGATTACGCGGGCACCGTGTATGTGATTTTCCAGCCGGCCGAAGAAGGCGGCGGCGGCGCCAAGCGCATGATCGACGACGGCTTGTTCAAGCGTTTTCCCATGGAAGCGGTGTTCGGCATGCACAACTGGCCCGGCATGAAGCCCGGCCAGTTCGGCCTGACCGCCGGCCCCATCATGGCGTCCAGCAACGAATTTTCGATCGTCGTCAAAGGCAAGGGTACGCATGCGGGCATGCCCAACCTGGGCATCGACCCCGTCATGGCGGCGGTGCAGTTGGCGCAATCGCTGCAGACCATCATCACGCGCAACCGCAATCCGCTGGATGCCGCGGTGCTCAGCATTACCCAGATCCACGCGGGCAGCGCCGACAACGTGGTGCCCAACCACGCGGAATTGCGCGGCACCGTGCGTACGTTCACGCTGGACGTGCTGGACCTGATCGAACGCCGTATGGAAGAGATCACGCGGCACACCTGCGCGGCCATGGATTGCGAAGTGGAGTTCACGTTCCAGCGCAACTATCCGCCCACCATCAACCACGCCGAAGAAGCCGCGTTCTGCGCCGACGTGCTGCGCGACATCGTCGGTGACGCCAACGTCAACGACCACGTGCAACCGACCATGGGCGCGGAAGACTTTGCGTTCATGCTGCAGGAACTGCCGGGCTGCTATGTCTGGATCGGCAACGGCACCGGCGAACACCGCGATAGCGGCCACGGCCTGGGCCCCTGCATGCTGCACAACGGCAGCTACGACTTCAACGACGAGCTGCTGCCCCTGGGCGGCACGTACTGGGTCCAACTTGCCTTGAAGCGCCTGGCCAAGGCCTGAGCGCTACCCGCCGTCTCCCGCCCCGACCGCCAGGCACATCGCCAGAAAGCGTTCGGCGGCGCGGGCGGCGGCATCGGCGTGCGGCACCAGAATGCTCAGCGTGCGAGTCAGCGGCCTGGGCAGCAGACGCAACGCCGCCAAGGCGCCGTCTTCGTGCCGCATCGACATCACCGACACAAACCCCACCCCCAGCCCCGCGCGCACCGCCTGCTTCACGCCTTCCACGCCCGCCAGTTCCAAACCCACGGACGGGGTCAGCCCGGCATCGGCAAACGCGCGCTCGACCAGCCGGCGCACCCCCGAGCCCGGCTCGCGCATCACCAGCGGCGACGCCGCCAAGTCCCGCAAGGTCACCGCCCCCTTGGCTGCCAGCGCATGGTCGGCCCGCACAATCGCCACCACCTCGTCCTGACGCCAGGCATGCACGGCCGTGTCCGACGGCAAGCCTGACGGCACATCGCCTTCAATAAACGCCAGGTCCAGCGCGGGCAGGCGCTCGACGATTTCGCGGGTATTGCCGTCTGACAGGTGCAGGCTGACCGCCGGAAACGCCGAGCGAAAATCCGCCACCAGGCGCGGCAACAGGTAGCTGGCGGGCGTGGTGCTGGCGCCCAGGCGCAAGACGCCCGTTTCCAAGCCACGCCAGGATTCCCGAACCGCCTGGGCCTGCCGGTAGACCTGCCGCAATTGCCGGGCCTGCTCTGCCAAGCGCTCGCCCGCCTCGGTCAGGACGATGCCGTGGCCACTGCGGCGATACAAGGGTTCGCCAAACCAGTCCTGCAGCGCGCGCAGTTGGCCCGACACGGCGGGCTGGGACAAATTCAGCACTTGCGCGGCGCGGCTGATATTGCCCGTGTCGGCCACGCAGGCAAACGACAGCAACTGGTCAGGTGTCATAGCAGCTTCTTTCGATATCAGAATTCTTGATATTACATATTCAAAATCAAGATTTTTCAAATAACGAGGTCAGATCTAATATTTCG
Organism: Achromobacter sp. JD-1; assembly: GCF_038594925.1. Classification (NCBI taxonomy): domain Bacteria; kingdom Pseudomonadati; phylum Pseudomonadota; class Betaproteobacteria; order Burkholderiales; family Alcaligenaceae; genus Achromobacter; species Achromobacter sp. JD-1. The sequence goes on from NZ_JBCGCS010000032.1 coordinate 15,925, forward strand.
AGAAGTTATTTAGATATACCCCAAGAGCCGTCATGAGCACCTCAACCAGCACCGCCGTTCCCCTTCCTCCCTCAGCGCCCGCCCCGTCGGTTGCTGCCGCCCCCGCCACGGCCACCCCGTGGCGTGACAAGCTCAACGGCGTATTGTTTGTCGGGCTGATGGCCGCCGCCGTAATGCAGTTGGCCGACCTGCCCGTCATCCGCCAGTTGGGCTTTTCGCCCCTGGTGGTGGGCATTGTCTGCGGCATGCTGTACGGCAACTTCCTGCGCGGCACGATGCCGGCTGACTGGGGCGTGGGCGTCAACTTCACCGCGCGGCGCCTGCTGCGCATTGCCGTGGCCTTCTACGGCCTGAACATCAGCATTCAGCAGATCGCGGCCGTGGGCTTGCCGGGCCTGGCCGTGTCGGTGGCGGTGGTGTTGGGCACCTTGCTGATCGGCACCGTCGTCGGGCAACGCATTCTGGGCCTGGACCGCGATACCGCCATGCTGACCGCCGCGGGCAGCGCCATCTGCGGCGCGGCCGCCGTACTGGCGTTCGAGCCCACACTGCGGGCCGCCCCCCATAAAAGTGCCGTCGCCGTGGCCACCGTGGTGCTGTTCGGCACGCTGTCCATGTTTCTGTACCCCATCCTGTATCACGCAGGCTGGCTCGGCCTGGACACCCAGGCCTTGGGCATCTATATCGGCGGCACCATCCATGAAGTGGCTCAAGTCGTAGGGGCCGCCAGCAATATCGACCCGGCCACCACCGAAGTCGCCACCATCGTCAAGATGACCCGCGTGGCGCTGCTGGTGCCGGTGTTGCTGGTGCTGGGCATGTATCTGCGCAGCGCGGCCAGCCAGGCGGGCGGTCAGGCCAAGGGTGGCAAGCTGCCGATTCCCTGGTTTGCCGTCGGCTTCCTGGTGCTGGCCATCATCAATTCGCTGAACATCATTCCCGCCGACGCCATTGCCGCCATCCGCCGCCTGGACATCTTTGCCCTGACCATGGCCATGACGGCGCTCGGCATCGAAACGCGCTTTGCGCAGATCAAGAAAGCGGGCCCCCGCGTGATGGCCCTGGGCCTGATTCTGTACGCCTGGCTGTTGGTTGGCGGCTACGGGATCGTGAAGTTGGCCACCTGATTTCCAAGCCGTCGCGGCAAAGCGCCGCGACGGCTTGCGCCACGCACGCCGCTGTCTCGTTTTTCCTGCATAATCGGCTGATTCCCATGCATTGGAGTCGGCCGCATGACCTCCAGCCCCAAATCCCCGTTTACGACTTTGCCCGCCAATCGCGACGCGGTGTTGCGCGTCATGCCGATGCCGGCCGACGCGAATATCCACGGGGACGTTTTTGGCGGCTGGATCATGGCCCAGGTCGACATCGCCGGGTCCATTCCCGCCGCGCGCCGCGCCGCGGGACGGGTCGCCACCGTGGCGGTCAACGCCTTCCAGTTCAAAGAGCCCGTATTCGTGGGCGACCTGCTCAGCTTCTACGCAGCCATCGTCAAAACCGGCACCACGTCTGTCACGGTGTCGGTCGAGGTTTACGCGGAACGCCAGCGCCTGGACGCCGAAGTCGTCAAGGTCACCGAGGCCACCCTGACCTACGTCGCCACCGACGAAGCACGGCGCAGCCGCCCCCTTCCTACTCTTTGAGCCGTAACGCATGACGCAGTCCGCCGCCGCGCAGAAACCGCCCGCGACGCCCCGCCGCCTCGACCCGGAAGACGCACAGACCGCCCTGGCCGAAGTGCAGGAATGCCTGCGCCGCCAGCAACTGGTGGCCGACCTGGTGCACCGCCAGGAAGAAGGCGACGCCAAGGCCACGCTGGTCGAAGACCTGGTTCACCGCCAGCACGAAGCCGAACTCAAGACGCTGCTGGACGGCCTGCATCCGGCCGACATCGCCTTCATCCTGGAATCGCTGCCCAAGGATGAACGCCAGGCCATCTGGAAGCTGGTCAGCCCCGAGCACGACGCCGACGTGCTGCTGGAAGTGGAAGACTGGGTGCGGGAATCGCTGATTGAAGCGATGGACCGCCAGGACCTGGTTGCCGCCACCGGCAGCATGGACGCCGATGAACTCGCCGACCTGGCGCCCGACCTGCCGCCCGACGTGGTGGCCGAAGTACAAAAAGGCCTGACCGAAGAAGAACGCGCGCAGCTGCTGGAAGCCATGGGCTATCCGGAAGACAGCGTGGGCGCCATCATGGACTTTGAAATGGTCCGGGTGCGCGAAGATGTCACCTTGGAAGTGGTGCTGCGCTATCTGCGCCGCTTGCACGAACTGCCCGACCACACCGACCAGATTTTCGTGGTGGACCGCCAAGACAAGCTGCAAGGCATCCTGCCGCTGTCGCGCCTTCTGGTCAGCGAACCGGAAACCGAAGTGCGCGCCGTCATGAACGCCGACTTCCTGACGCTGAACCCGCTGGATTCCGACGCCGACGCGGCAGGCGCCTTCGAACGTTACGACCTGGTTTCCGCCCCCGTGATGGACGACCAGGGTCGCCTGATCGGGCGCGTCACCATCGCCGATGTGGTGGACGTGATGCGCGAAGACTCCCAGGAACAAGCCCTGTCGCGCGCGGGTCTGCAAGAAGAAGACATCTTCGCGCCCGTCACCACCGCGCTGCGCAACCGCGCGCCGTGGCTGCTGCTCAACCTCTGCACCGCCGCCACGGCATCCTTCGTGGCATCGCGGTTCGAAGGCACGGTCAGCCACATCGTGATCCTGGCTTTCCTGATGTCGATCGTGGCCGGCATCGGCGGCAACTCCGGCAACCAGACCATGACGCTGATCATCCGGGCGCTTGCCATGGGCCGGATCACGGGCCGCAACCTGTGGCAACTGGTCAAGCGCGAATTGTTCGTGACCTTGCTGGTGGGCCTGTGCGGCAGCCTGGTGGCCGCCTTGTTCGCCTGGGTGATCTCGCGCTCGATCTCGATTGCGCTAGTGATGATGGCGGCGATGATCTGCAACATGCTGGTCGGCGCCTCGGTGGGCGTGCTGGTGCCGATGGTGCGCGCGCGCTTCGGCAAGGACCCCGCCATGGGCTCATCGGTGCTGCTGACCTTCGCCACCGACTCGCTGGGGTTTTTCATCTTCCTGGGGCTGGCCACCATCTTCCTGCTGTAGCACGGCCACCACAGAAAATTCTTGATTTCGCGTTTGCCTGACCGCCCCTTTCCTGGGGCCAGGGCCACGAACGCCGTTTGATGAAAGCGTACTGACAGGGACCGAGCGATGACAACATGTACAGTCATGAGCTTGTCATTTTCATCCGTCTGTACCCGTAATGATCACCGCATTTCGAGCAGCCCTTCTTGGCCTGCTGCTCTGGACTTTCACCGCCGCCGCGCAAGCCTGTGAAAGCATGCCCTCCTGGGCACAGTCCGCTTGCAATCGCCTTGACCAGATCTGGACCGAAGGCGGCAACGACCTCTACGTTTCCGGCTATGCCTGGCACAACCGCGCCATGTACAGCAAAGAAAAAATCGACAGCTTCAACGAGCTGGCGTGGGGCGCCGGCTATGGCCGCAGCATCTACGACGAAGACGGCGACTGGCAGGGCCTGTATGCCGTGGCGTTCCTGGATTCGCACAGCAAGGTCGAACCGATTGCCGGCTATGGCTTCCTGAAAATAGGCCGAGTCAGCGAGAACTTTCGCCTGGGCGCGGGCTACACGGTGTTCCTGACCGCGCGGCACGACATCATGAGCTACGTGCCATTTCCCGGCATCCTGCCGCTGGTGGGCGCCGGCTACAAAGACGCCATGTTCTACGCGACCTACATTCCCGGCTCAAGCGGCGCGGGCAACGTCCTGTATATGTTCGGACGCTGGCACTTCTAAACCTAAGGCGCAGGGCCAACACTCAGAACGCCTGGCCCAGCTTGCGCACCAGATCACCCAGCCGCCAATCGTCGATACCGTGCGCGCGCAAGGCGCGTTCGGTCTCCACCACATAGTCCAGGCAAGGCCCCGACTGGCCGACGGCATTGCGCACGGATGCGATCAAGCGGTCGTCACTCAGGTCGGCGGCGTACTCATCGCAGGCGCGATTCAGCAGGAAGACCAGGCCACGCACCGGGGCGACCTCGGTATGGCAAGCGAGCCAACGGGGGGTGTAGGCCCCGGTGACCATTTCGCGGCGCCACAGCGCCTGGAACACATCGGGCACATCGGCCGCCGCGATCTGATACGCCACGCCCCGGCAGCAACCGCCCCGGTTCAAGCCGAAGACCAAGCCAGGGTTGTCTGGCGAGCCGCGATGATCGTGCGACCACAGGCACAACGACCGGTGATAGCCGCGCACCGTCGCCAGGCGGCGCTCGCGCCACGCAAAACCGGGATGCCAGATCAGGGACCCGTAGGCGAACACCCATAGGTCGTCGACGCCGTTCCAGTCGGCCAGCAGGTCGTCCACCGATCGCGCTTGCCGCGCTTTTGCCAAACCGGCACAGCCGGCGGGTACTGCGAACGACATAGGGTCCTCTGATATCCCGATTCATTCCCTGATGGGAACGAGAGATATCCTACGCCGCACACTGCGCAAAAGCATTGCGAGATAGGCCTTGCGCAACACGCCGAAAGAAATTTGCATCCGCCGTAGCGGCGCGCAACGAAAAAAATTTGCGCGACCGCCGCTATACCGCGTCCAGCGGCAATTCGGTGGTGCTTTTGATGATTTCCATCGAGAAGCTGGCGCTGACGTCCAGCAGATCCACCGCGCCGATCAGCCGACGGTAGAAGCGGTCATACGCCGCCATGTCCTCGACCACCACCTTGAGCAGGTAATCGATATCGCCCGCCATGCGGTGGAATTCCACCACATTCGGCAAGGCCATGACGGCGTTGATCAGGCTTTGCGTCCACTTTTCGTTGTGCTGGCTGGTCTTGATGGACACGAACACCGTCAGGTTCAGGCCCAGCGCACGCGGGTCCAGCAAGATGGCGTTGCGCGCGATAACGCCGTCATCCTTCAGCTTCTGAATGCGGCGCCAGCATGGCGTCACCGACAGGTTCACCTGTTCGGCAATTTCAGCGACCGAGCAGGTAGCGTCCTTCTGCAGCAACGCCAATATCTTGATGTCGGTCTGGTCCATGAGTTTTTCTCGAACACAATGGAAGGCAATCTTGCCCGTTAGTCCGGTCGCCGTCCAGCCGGAAGCAGCCGCCGCGTGTCGCTGGTTTCAGTACGTGCCGGGGTAGCCGCCACCATCTATCAAGAGGCTTTGCGCCGTCATGTAGCCGGCTTGCGCCGAACAGAGATAGGCACACAAGGCGCCCACTTCTTCCGGCTGGCCAAAGCGCCCCGCCGGGTTGGCGCTCCCGCGTTCTTGCCACAGTTGGTCGAAGGTCTTGTCCGACGATTGCGCCAGCATGCCCTGTACGTGCCGGACCTGGGCGTCGGTGGCGAAGGCGCCCGGCAGCAGGTTGTTGATGGTGACGTTGTGGCGCACCGTCTGCCGCGCCAGGCCGCCCACGAAGCCGATCAAACCTGAACGCGCCCCATTCGACAGGCCCAGCTCGGCGTGCGGCGCCTTCACGCTGCGCGACACGATATTCACGATGCGGCCAAAGCGCCGCTCCACCATGCCATCCACCACGCGCCGGATCATGTCGATGGGCCCCAGCATCATGGCGTCCAACGATGCGATCCAGTCCTCACGCGTCCAATCCCGGAAATCGCCGGGCAGCGGGCCATCGGCGTTGTTGATCAGGATGTCGGGTTGCGGGCACGCGGCCATGGCCGCATCGCGGCCGTGCTCCTGGGTCAGATCGGCCGACACCCATCCCACGCCGATGCCGGCGTCCTTGGAAATCTCGGCCGCGGCTTGCGCAAGCGTCTCGGGATTGCGCGCGGCGATGGTCACCGCCACACCCTCGCGCGCCAGTTGCAGCGCACACGCGCGGCCCATGCCGCGGCTGCCGCCGAACACCAAGGCCGTCTTGCCACTGATCCCCAGATCCATGCCCGATTCCCCTTTGACGTGTTGCAAGCCACGCGGCAACGCCGCGCCAAAGCGGATCAGTATAGGACCGGCTGCCAACACCTTGGACCAAAAATAAGAGGCCCCGAAGGGCCTCTTGCGTTGACTGCGTGGTCAATGCACCGTCAAGCGCGCATCAGCCCATCCACTGGCTGACCGGGGCCGCCGTATCCTGCAGCGGCTGCGCCACCACGTCGATCAGCGCCGGGCCATCGTGTTCCATGGCGGCCTTGATGGCGTCGTCCAGCTTGGCCGGATCTTCCACGCGCCATGCCTTCACGCCATAGGCTTCGGCAATGCGGGCATGGTCGGTGCGGTTGAAGTCCACGCTGTAGTAGCGCTGGTCGTAGCCCGCCTTCTGGCTGGCCTTGATCCAGCCGTAGACCGAATTCGAAAACACGATCAACAGCAACGGTGCCTTGTGGCGCACGATGGTTTCCAGTTCGCCGACGGTGAAGCCGAAGCTGCCGTCGCCCATCACCGACACGCACTTGGACTGCGGCCGGCCAACCCAGGCGCCCAACGCGGCCGACATGGAAAAGCCCAGCGCACCGTGTGCACGGTTGGTGATGAAGTGGCGGCCGGGGCGCGACACATCGTAATAGGCCGAGAAATACGGGCAAGGCGTGCCCGGGTCGGCGCACACCACTGCATCGTCGGGCAGCAAGCGGTTCAGCGATTGCACCACGCGCTCGGGGCGGATCGGCGTTTCAAGGCTGTTGGCCAGCGGCTCCAGTTGCGCCAGGCGCGCGGCCTTCGCACGGCCGGCCAGCACCGCGCCGTCCACCGCGTCCGAATTGCGATGTGCCAGGCGCGCCTGCACTTCGGCGCCCAAGGCTTCCAGCGCCAGCTTCGCGTCGCCCACCAGGCCGACTTCGGTCAGATAGTTGGCGCCGATCACCATGGGATCGATGTCGATGTGCAGGATGGGCACGTCGCGGTTCGGGAAGCGCCAATGTTCCGTGGATGTGGAGCCAGCCCGGCAACCCACGAACAGCACCACGTCGGCCGCGGCCACCACGTCGCGGGTGGCCATCACGCCACCGTTGGAGCCCACCACGCCCGCATTCAGCGGATGCGTGTCGGCCAGGCTGCCTTGTCCGCTGACGGTCACACACACCGCCGCCTTCAAGCTTTCCGCCAGTTCCTGCAAGGCGCCGCTGGCCCCGGCGATGACCACGCCGCCGCCGCAGATGATCACCGGCGCACGCGCACCGATCAGGCGCTGCGCGGCACGCGCCACATCCGCGGGATCCGGAGCAAAACGCATGGCCGGGAAGCGGGCGTGTTCGGGCTGCGCCCAGATATCGGACGCATCCACCTGCTGCTTCATCACGTCATACGGAAAGCACAGGTGCGCGGCGCCCGGCTTGCCGGTGGTCATGGCGCGGAATGCCGCGCGCACCATGCCGGGAATCTGGTCCGCGCGGTCAATCGTGCGGTTCCACTTGGTCAGCGGACGGTACAGCGCTTCCTGGTCCAGTTCAGTCAGGGGGTATTTCCCGCGTGACCCGACGGCTACGTCCGAGGTGATGCCCAACACAGGAATCGAGGACTCATTGGCTTCGACCAGGCCGGGCAACAGATAGGTGGCGCCGCCACCGCTGGGGCCTTCGCACACGCCAACCTTGCCGGTGACGCGGGCGTAGGCGTCCGCCATGTACCCCGCGCTACGTTCGTCGCGGGTCAGGATGTGCTGCATGCCGTGGTCCAGGCGGTACAGCGCATCGTAAAACGGCAGGCTGGTGTCGCCGCACAGGCCAAAAATATGTTTGACGCCGTTGTGCTGCAGCATCCGCACCATGGCTTCGGCGCCGTTCAGGTTTTCCATGTCATCTCCACGTGATTCGCCCACAGGGCCGGACGGCGCACCGTCCGGCCAACCGTCGCTCAGTTATCCAGATTGATGTTGTTCTTCTTGATGAAGGCGCTCCACCGGTCATATTCCGATTTCACGTAGGCATCCAGCGCCGGGCCATCCGAGGCCACGATCTCGAAGCCCGCTTCCGTCACCTTCTTCTTGATCTCCGGGTCGGCCAATACCGCCTTGAAGTCGGCGGTCAGCTTTTTCACCGTTGCCTCGGGCGTGCCCTTCGGTGCGAACATGCCGCTCCACGAATAGGCGACAAAGCCGGGGAAGCCCGACTCTTCCACCGTAGGCACGTTGGGCAGTTCCGGCAGGCGCTTCTCGCCCGCCACTGCCAGCGCCTTGATCTTGCCGGCCTGGATCTGCCCGCGCAGCGCCGCGAAGCTCAGCCAGGTCATATTGGCCTGCCCGCCCACCACGGCTTGAATGGCCGGCCCGCCGCCGCCATACGGCACATGCAGCAGCTCCACCTTCGACAAGCGCTTGAGTTCTTCCGGCGCCAGATGGTTCAGCGAACCGACCCCGGTGGAGGCGTAGTTGAACTTGTTGGGCGATTCCTTCGCGGCCACCGCCAGGAACTCCTTCAGGTTATCCCCGGGCACGCTGGGGTTGGCGCCAATGACCAGCGGAAAGCGCACGGTCTGCGAAATGGCGACAAAGTCCTTGAAGGTGTCGTAAGGCAGTTTGGGCTTCACGGCGGGGTTGATGCCGTGGTTGTCAAAGCTGACCAAGAGCGTGCTGCCATCGGGCTCGGCGCGCGCCACGAAGGCAGTGGCGATCTGGCTGGCGGCGCCGGGGCGGTTTTCCACGATCACCGTGCGCCCGCCCATTTGCTGCGACAGGCGCGGCTGCAGAATGCGCGCCAGGATGTCGGTGCTGCCGCCCGGCGGGTACGGCACTACCAGCACCAACGGCCGTTCCTCGGCGGCGGCGGGTGCGGCGACAAAGGCGCCCCCCGCGGCTGCCAGCGTGCATAGGCCCGCCAAAATACGCTTCATCGTGTGATTCATTGTTTTTCCCCTGCTGTTGTGGTGTTGGCCGTCGCTACCGTGGCGGGTTCGGCCTGGTCCCGCATGTAAATCGTTGAAAATCCGGTGCGAATCACGTCGGTGATCTGGTCCAGGCGGCGCCCGATATGCGCGCCGATCAGCGCGGGCAAGGCGTCCATGTCGCGCTGTTCCAGCGCCTGGACGATACGCAGGTGTTCGCCCTGCGTGTGGCTGCGTCGGCCCTGCTGCATGTCGATCCAACGCACGAAATGGATGCGGGCATTTACGCTTTCCAGCGCACGCACAAATTCTTCATTACGAGACAGGCGCGCCAGATTCAGGTGAAAGGCTTCGTCCAAATCCAGCAGGCGCGTGGCGTCGCTGTCTTCCGGTTCGTCGCGAGACCGTTCCACGAATTGGCGCAGTTGGGCCAATTCCTCGTCGCTGGCACGTTCGCAGGCGGCCCGCACGATACCGGCCTCGAGCACCGCCCGGTATTCGTACAAGCTGTGGATCTGCTTGGCGTCCAGCAAGCGCGCGATAAAACCACGGTTCACCGAACGAGTCAGGAAGCCCTCGACCATCAATTGGTTCAGCACTTCGCGCAGCGGCGTCCGGCTGACGTTCAAGCGCCGCGCCAGGTCCACTTCATTGATGCGCTCGCCCGGCTTGAAATCAAACCGCACCGCCATCGCCTTGACCGCGCCGTACAACTCGGCCTGCCCAGCGGAGGTGCGCGGGGCCGGGCGGGGGGCAGGAGAAGGCGGCGTCATGGCTGGTCGAATTGGCGTGAAAGATCAGCGGGGATGAAGTGCATACTAAAGTGCATACACTTTTCAACGCAAGCAGGGTTTGCCCCATGGGGAAAGGGGATGCCGCCGCGATGGCAATTGGCCGTAGGATGGGTGCAGCGCGAAAAAATTGATAAAAAGAAAGCCGGTATAGAACGCGCGAAACCCATCAAGCAGCCGCTGCGCTATGGCTGACTCCGCTAAGGATTCGATCGCTGCTTGATGGGTTTCGCGCGTTGTGATGTCGGGGTTCTAGCGGCGGGATTCGCGCGCTGCACCCATCCTACGACCCGGTGTCCAGGGTGTAGTGGGCGCCGTCGCGGTTTTCCAGGGTCAACGTGGACAGTGCGGGGGTGGGCGACGTGTCATCCTGTTGCACGTGGATGCGCAGGTTGGCCAAGGGAACGTCCCAGCCGCCCTCGGCGGCTTCCGCGCTGACATCCGCCACCAGCGCCAGGCGTTCGGCCACGGCACGGGCATCTGCCGCGCGGGCGTCAATGCGCATCAGGCTGCGAGCGCCATTGGGATGCGCCATCAATTCCGGTGACCAGACACACTCGGGTGTCAGGTGACGACAGAAATACATGCGGATGCCGGGCAAAGGCTGCTCGGCAAAGCGCACGGTGTGGAAGCGGGCCTGCACTTCCTGACCGTCCAGCATCGCCGGGCGCGTCAGTTCCTGTACCGGGTTCACCGCAAAGCCGGCCGCCTTCAGGCGTTCATAGGTCGCATCCGCGTCATACGTGCGGAACACCAGCGCCTCCAGGCCAAACGGAGAATCGGCGATTTCCTTGCGGGCTGGCGGGGCGCCCGTGGGCCACCCCAGCAGCTCGACATACGTGCCTTCCAGCACGATCAGGCGATTGCACGACCCCAGGTTATGCACCGCTTTGTCGCTCAGGTGAAACCCCTGGCGCTCGAAATGCGGGGCCAGCGCATCCAGCCGATCGCGCACCATCACGACGGCGTGGTCGAATTCGGTACGGCCGACGGAATGCAGCATGGCGTTATCCCCTGATCAGACCAGCTTGCCGTGGCACTGCTTGTACTTCTTGCCGCTGCCGCACGGGCACGGGTCGTTGCGTCCGACCTTGGGCATGGCGTTGCGCACGGGCTGCGCCCCCTCTTCCGATTCCGTCTTGGCCAGCGCTTCGTCGTAATCGGAGTGGTGGTATTGCACGTTTTGCACATGCGACTGGGCGGCTTCGGCTTCGGCCTGTTCGACCTGCTCGGACGACTGCACACGCACCGTCATCAACACACGCACCACGTCGTCGCGAATGCGATCCAGCATGCCCGAGAACAGTTCGAAGGCTTCGCGCTTGTATTCCTGCTTGGGATTCTTCTGCGCATAACCGCGCAAATGGATGCCCTGGCGCAAGTAATCCAGCGACGACAGGTGTTCGCGCCAATGCGTGTCGATCGACTGCAGCATGATCGAACGCTCAAACTGCGACCACGATTCCGCACCCACCTGGTCAACCTTGGCCTGGTAGGCATCACGAGCAGCCGCCACCACGCGCTCACGCAGATCTTCGTCGGTCAAGGTGGTTTCCTTGTCCAACATTTCGGTCAGCGGCAGGTGCAGATTCCAATCCGCTTCCAGCGCCCGTTGCAGGCCCGGCACGTCCCACTGCTCTTCCACTGATTCCGGGGGCACGTAGGTGTTGAACAGCTCGACCACGGCGGCATCGCGCAAGTTGCTCACCGTGGCGCCCACGCTCGCGGCTTCCAGCACATCATTACGCTGCGAATACAGCACCTTGCGCTGGTCGTTGGCGACGTCGTCGTACTCCAGCAATTGCTTGCGGATGTCGAAGTTGCGGCCTTCCACCTTGCGTTGCGCGGTTTCGATCGAGCGCGTCACCATGCCCGCCTCGATCGGCTCGCCCTCGGGCAGCTTCAGGCGTTCCATGATGGCGCGCACGCGGTCGCCCGCGAAGATGCGCATCAGCGAGTCTTCCAGCGACAGGTAGAAACGGGACGAACCCGGATCACCCTGACGGCCGGCACGACCGCGCAGCTGGTTGTCGATACGGCGTGATTCGTGGCGCTCGGTGCCGATGATGCGCAGGCCGCCCGCGGCCTTGACCTGCTCGTTCAGCGGCTTCCATTCCGCGCGGATCTTCTCGATGCGCGCATTCTTTTCGGCTTCCGACAGCGACTCATCGGCGCGGATCAGGTCAACCTGCTTGTCCACGCTGCCGCCCAGCACGATGTCGGTACCGCGGCCCGCCATGTTGGTGGCAATGGTGATATGACCCGGCTTGCCGGCTTCGGCCACGATCTCGGCTTCGCGGGCGTGCTGCTTGGCGTTCAGCACTTCGTGCGGCAGCTTGGCCTTTTTCAACAGGCCCGACAGCAGCTCGGAGTTTTCAATGCTGGTCGTACCCACCAGCACGGGCTGGCCACGCTCGTGGCAGTCGCGGATGTCTTCGAGGATCGCGTTGTATTTTTCCGGATCGGTCTTGAAGACCTGATCGTTCTGGTCCTTGCGGATCATCGGCTTGTTGGTCGGGATGATGACCGTTTCAAGCCCGTAGATTTCCTGAAATTCGTACGCTTCCGTATCGGCCGTACCGGTCATGCCGGACAGCTTCTCGTACATGCGGAAGTAGTTCTGGAACGTGATGGATGCCAGCGTCTGGTTTTCGTGCTGGATCTTCACGCCTTCCTTGGCTTCGACGGCTTGGTGCAAGCCGTCAGACCAACGGCGGCCCACCATCAGGCGGCCCGTGAATTCGTCAACGATCACCACCTCGCCGTCCTGGACCACATATTGCTGGTCACGGAAGAACAGGTTGTTGGCGCGCAGGGCCACCATCAGGTGGTGCATCAGCGCAATGTGGCGCGGGTCGTACAGCGATTCGCCTTCCGGCAGGATGCCCAGACGGGCCAGGATGGCTTCGGCGTTCTCGTGCCCGGCTTCCGACAAATGGACCTGCTGGCTCTTTTCGTCGACCCAGTAATCGCCTTCGGGTTCCGGCTCCTGCGGCTTGGGCTCGCTGGTCATGCGCGTCAGCAGCGGCGGCACCGCGTTCATGCGGATGTAGAGCTCGGTGTGATCTTCGGCCTGGCCGGAAATGATCAGCGGGGTACGGGCTTCGTCGATCAGGATCGAGTCCACTTCGTCGACGATGGCGTAGAACAGCACGCGCTGGCGGCGGTCCTCAACACGGTATTCCATGTTGTCGCGCAGGTAGTCGAAGCCGAACTCGTTATTGGTGCCGTAAGTGATGTCGGCGGCGTAGGCGGCCTTCTTCTCTTCGTTGGGCTGCTGCGGCACCACCACGCCCGTGGTCATGCCCAGGAAGTGGTACAGGCGCCCCATCCATTCCGCGTCACGGCGGGCCAGATAGTCGTTCACCGTGACAACGTGCACGCCCTTGCCGGCGCAAGCATTCAGGTAAACCGGCAACGTCGCCATCAACGTCTTGCCTTCCCCCGTGCGCATTTCGGCAATCTTGCCGTTGTGCAGCGCGATGCCGCCCAACAACTGAGAGTCGAAGTGTCGCATCCCGAATACCCGCTTGCCCGCTTCGCGCACCACGGCGAAGGCTTCCGGCAGCAGGTCGTCCAGCGATGTGCCCTGCGCGTATCGAGATCGGAATTCGTCAGTCTTGGCCGCCAGCTCCGCGTCGGAAAGCGCGGAAATCTTGGGCTCCAGCCCATTGATCTGGGTTACCAGCTTGCGATACTGCTTAAGCAGCCGGTCGTTGCGGCTACCTATGAGTTTTTTGAGCAGAGAAACCATGCGTATGTCGGCCGCACGAGCCACGCCGCGCCTGCAAAAGGCAAGGGCAGCGCCTCCCGTGACTTTGATTTATTGGTTGAGCGGGGGTCCGCTGGGAAACGAACCAGTTTAACGCACCTGGCGCGTAATAGCCTGGACCTATTGCCAGAGTACTTATGTTGTGCGGTTTGACCGGTCAGCGCACCACAGGTTCAGTCCCTGCGGCTTGCGCCAAGGCAGGCGGCGCGTTCTGTGGAGTTCCCAGGAACAATCGAGGGTCGAGCGGCTGTCCGGCAAGGCGGACTTCAAAGTGCAGATGCGGCCCGGTTGAGCGGCCCGAACTGCCCACGCGGGCCACTTGCTGGCCGCGCTCCACAAGCTCGCCCTGCTTCACCATCAAGGACGAAGCGTGGGCGTAACGAGTGATCAAACCATCGCCATGGTCGATCTCGACCATGTTGCCAAACCCCGGCAGGTACTTGGCCTCGAGGACGACGCCACCGGAGGCGGCCAGGATCGGAGTGCCCGACGGAGCCGCGAAATCCAGCCCTTCGTGCATGGCGGTGCGCCCCGTGACCGGGTTGCGGCGCCAGCCGTAGGACGAACTCAGGTAGGGGTAATCGGTGATCGGCATGGCGGTCGGCATGCGCGCCTGGTCCGCGGATCGCTTGGTCAGGGCCGCGTCCAGCAGCCTCAGGTTGTCCGACTGCTGCGCCAGGCGCGCCTGGATTTCGTCCAGTTGCCGACCCAGCGCCTCGGCCGAGGCCGCGCTGGGCGGCGGGTGGTCGGTAAACAGGTCGTCCATGACGTGGGTGGCTTCAGGTTGCGTCAGCGCCTCTGGCTGCGCCGCGGCCAGTTGCTTGGCCAATTCGGGGTCCGTGTACGCCACGCCCGCCACCTTGGCCACGCGCTGGCCCAGGCCGTCGATGCTGACCAGCTTGGCCTGTAGCGCGCCGACCTTGGCGGCCAGCAAGTTCATGTTTCCCCGCAGGAAATCTGTGTCGCGTCCGGGCTGCTGCGCCAATGGCCAACCCACGGCGTGTACCGACGGCAGGATCGGAGTAAGGTATCGCTGAATGGCGGCGCCAAAGATGGCTGCCGTCATCAGGGCGGCCCCAAGCAACAACGCCAGCCGCGCACCGCCCAGGGTGAAATGCCCGTCCCGCCCGTCCTGGGCGTGCATAATCACGATCTTCAAGATTGCTTCCTAATTCTATAGAGCCGGGATGAATAGACCCACTTCATACCGTCAACGTTCCAGTTCCAGCCGGCGGAAGGAAAATACCGCCCTGGGATGGCTGGGTCATGACATGCGGGGCGCCGGTGTGTTGGCGACCGCCCGCAAGCACTTGCAAATTCAGTATGCGGTGGCGGCGGTTCTGCCCGCCCCGCTAGGTGCTGTGTGCCAGGTCGGCAAGCTGGAAAACCAGTGCCTGCATCTGGTGGTGCCCAGCGCCGCGCATGCAGCCAAGATGCGTCAGTTGGCGCCGCGCGTGGCGCGTGCCCTGGCCGATCAAGGCTGGAACCTTAACGAAATTGCCGTCAAGGTACAAGCGGGTTTACCGAAGCCCGGCGCCCGTCAGGCGCGCCCTCCCAAAGAGGCGCAACCCCTGGGCGACACCGCGCTGGGCGCATTCGAGACGCTGCACGAAAAACTACGTCCAGGCCCATTGGCCGACGCGGTGGCCAAGCTTTTGAGGCATCACAAGAGTAGCTGAAGCCATCCGGCTTTGTCCGGCGCCCGGGGCGCATCGAAACGAAGCGAAACCAAGTTCTTGCCGGACTACGACAATGGTTTGCAACCGGATGGCGGCTTTTGCGCTAGAGGATGACCGCTAGCGCCATCCCTTCAGCAGGATCGCGGAAAAAAGAATCGGGGCCACGCCCCGCTATCCGCGTTCAGATGGGAAGCTGGCGTTAAGCCAGCTTCCATTCATGGCGGAAGGCCTGCGGCGCTTCTGCCTGCGATTCATAGGTAACCATTTCCCAGGCGTCTTGCTGAGCAAGCAGCGCGCGAGCCAATTGGTTGTTCAGGCCGTGGCCCGACTTGCACGCCACATAGCGCGCCACCAACGGTTTACCCAGCAGATACAGGTCGCCGATGGCGTCCAGGATCTTGTGCTTCACGAATTCGTCGTCATAGCGCAGCCCGTCGCTGTTCAGCACCCGGTATTCGTCCATGACGATGGCGTTGTCCAGGCTGCCGCCGCGCGCCAGGCCCATCGAGCGCAGCGCTTCCACTTCATTCACGAACCCGAAGGTGCGCGCGCGGGCGATTTCGCGCACATACGAGTGCGTGGCGAAATCGATCTCGGCAAAATTGGCGGTGGAATCAATGGCGGGGTGGCGGAAGTCAATCGAGAAGGCCAGCGCGTAGCCTTCATGCGGCTCCAGCCGGGCCCATTTCTCGTTGCGGCCTTCGCCTTCGCGCACTTCCACGGTTTTCTTCACGCGGATGAATTGCTTGGGCGCGTTCTGCTCAACGATGCCCGCCGAGCGCAACAGATAAACAAAGGTTGCCGCACTGCCGTCCATGATGGGGACTTCTTCGGCAGTGAGGTCGATATGCAGGTTGTCGATACCCAGGCCGGCCAATGCCGACATCAGGTGCTCTACCGTGGAAACGCGGACGTTGCCCTGTTGCAGGACCGACGCCATGCGCGTATCGCCCACGCCCGTGGCCTGAGCAGGCAGGTCCACGACTTCAGGCAGGTCCACGCGGTGGAAAACAATGCCCGTATTGGGCTGTGCCGGACGCAGAGTGAGTTCTACCCGCCGTCCTGAGTGGACGCCGACGCCTGTCGTGCGGACTAGATTCTGAATGCTGCGCTGTCGGAACATGGTGCTTGGGTATTAGAGCCAGGAAGCCGGCAAGAAGAGTACAGATTGCCGGCGTAACTGACGTATTGTAACGCTGTCCGATCCCTGGCGCCATCAAGCAACCCGGATCGACCGATACTTCCGTCCCTTAAAACCGTGCAAGGGAAACACGGACCGCTCCGCCTCCGACTCGCCCGCGGGGACAAGCGAGCCGGAGATGAGGGAGTGCGATTAGAGCCTGTGATCGGCTCTTTCGTTCAATCTGCCTGCTTGCGCAAGAACGCCGGGATGTCGAAATGATCCATTCCCGAGCTTTCCAGAGCACGCACTTGAGCCGACGCCTGGCTGCGCGGATTGCGCATGACCGACGGCATGTCCAGATTGCGGTAATCGCCGCCTTGACCGGCCGGCATCGTGCCCATGGGCATGTTGTCGGTACCGGTGCGCAGCACCTCAGCGGTGTTTTGCACCAATTGCGGACGCGACTGCGCACGGCCCAGGCCGGTTGCAACCACGGTCACGCGCAGGTTTTCACCCATGGACTCGTCGTAGGCGGTACCGAAGATCACGGTTGCGTCGTCCGAAGCGTAGCTGCGGATCGTTTCCATGATTTCGCGCGTTTCGCGCATCTTCAGCGTGCGGCTGGCGGTGATGTTGACCAGCACGCCACGCGCGCCGTTCAAGTCCACGCCTTCCAGCAGCGGGCAAGCAATGGCGTGCTCGGCGGCGACACGTGCGCGGTCCGCGCCCGATGCCGATGCCGTGCCCATCATGGCCTGGCCCTGCTCGCCCATGATCGTCTTGACGTCTTCGAAGTCGACGTTGACGTTACCTTCGACGTTGATGATTTCGGCGATACCCGCGCAAGCGTTGTGCAGGATGTCGTCGGCCGAACGGAAGCAGTCTTCCTGCGTCGCGTCCTCGTCCATCAGTTCATAGAGGTTCTCGTTGAGCACCACGATGAGCGAATGCACGTGCTTGGCCAGTTCGGCAATGCCGTCCTCGGCCATCTTCAGGCGCTTGTTGCCTTCAAACGTGAAAGGCTTGGTGACCACGCCAACGGTCAGGATGCCCAGTTCCTTCGCCACTTCGGCCACGACCGGGCCCGCGCCGGTGCCGGTGCCACCGCCCATACCGGCGGTGATGAAGACCATGTGAGCGCCGTTCAGCGCAGCACGGATCTCCTCGCGCGCGGTTTCAGCCGACGCACGTCCTTGCTCGGGCTTGGCGCCCGCACCCAGGCCGGTACGGCCCAGACGAATTTGCACCGGGGCATTGGTTGCCGCCAGTGCTTGCGCATCGGTGTTGGCGCAGATGAAATCCACGCCGTGCACGCCGCTGCGAATCATGTGCGCGACGGCATTGCCGCCCGCACCGCCCACACCAACGACCTTGATTACGGTCCCTTTGGTGTTGTTCTCAAGCATCTCAAAGTTCATCATGATGACTCCCTCACAAGTCCGATTTTGCAAATCACAAAAATTCCCCAACAACCTATATTTTGTGAATCGCCTCAAAGCCGATGCCGACTGCTATGGCCCGCCACGGGTTTGAGACGCCTCCCCGTTCTGGACCGCTCCGCCATACCGCCGCGGCGCGTTCCAAGGAGCAGGCCCCAACCTGCCCCTTCCTCTTTAATTCATGAACCATTCCTTCATGCGCGCAAGCAGGCTCTTGAAATTACCTGTCTGAGCGGCAACCTTGCGGCCGCGCACCCGCTGCATCCGTGCTTCCTGCAATAAGCCCATCACCGTCGAAAAGCGCGGGTTACGCATCACGTCGGCCAAGCTTCCTTCGTATTCGGGCACCGCCACGCGTACCGGCTTGAGGAATACGTCCTCGGCCAGTTCGATCATGCCGGGCAACTGCGCGGAACCGCCCGTCAGCACCACACCCGACGCCAGCAGGTCTTCGTAGCCGGAATCGCGCACCACCTGCTGCACCAGCGTGAACAGTTCTTCGACACGCGGCTCGATCACGGCGCCCAGCGCCTGGCGCTTGACCTGGCGCGGACCACGGTCGCCCAGGCCCGGCACTTCCACGGATTCGTCCGGGCTGGCCAGCACCTGTTTGGCCACGCCGTAGCGCAGCTTGATTTCTTCGGCGTCCGGCGTCGGCGTGCGCAGCATGGCCGCGATGTCGTTGGTGATCTGGTCGCCGGCAATCGGCAGCACCGCCGTATGACGAATGGCGCCGCCGGTGAAGATGGCGACGTCGGTCGTGCCGCCGCCGATGTCCACCAGCACCACGCCCAGTTCCTTTTCATCGGCCGTCAGCACGGCCAGGCTGGAGGCCAGTGGCTGCAGGATCAGGTCTTGCACTTCCAGGCCGCAGCGGCGTACGCACTTGACGATGTTCTGCGCGGCGCTGACCGCGCCCGTCACGATGTGCACGCGCACTTCCAGGCGCAGGCCGCTCATGCCGATGGGCTCGCGGATGTCTTCCTGGCCGTCGACGATGAACTCCTGCGTCAGCACGTGCAGCACTTGCTGGTCGGTCGGGATATTGACCGCCTTGGCGGTCTCGATGACGCGGGCAACGTCGGTGGCGGTGACTTCTTTGTCCTTCACAGCGACCATGCCGCTGGAATTGAAGCTGCGGATATGGCTGCCGGCAATGCCGGTGTAGACGTCGCGAATCTTGCAATCTGCCATCAGCTCGGCTTCTTCAAGCGCGCGCTGAATGGAATTCACAGTGGTCTCGATATTGACGACCACGCCCTTGCGCATGCCGCGCGATTCATGCTGGCCCAGGCCTAGCACTTCGAATCGCCCTTCGGGCAAAATTTCAGCCACCACAGCCACCACCTTGCTGGTGCCGATATCGAGGGCGACGATAAGGTCCTTGATGTCACGGGTCATGGCGTTAGCGTTTCTTGGGAGGTTTCGGTGTGGATTTGGATTTGGTTTCCGACGCGGGCAACGGAGCCAGCGCCAGGGCGAAACCATTCGGATAGCGCAGGTCGGCCTGCGTGATGGTGCGCCCTTCCAGGCGCCCCGCTACGCTGGGCCACGCCTGCACAAAGCGTTGAATGCGTGCAGCGAACGGCAAAGCGCCGGGCAGGCCGTGCGGGTCCGGCGCATCGGCGCCCGGATCGCGGCCCAGGTCCAGCAGCATGCCGTTGGACAACACCACGCGCCAGGCATATCGCGGACTCAACTCCAACTGTTTGACATGCATGTCCAGCGGCGCAAACCACCGCGCCAATTCGGCGTAGCGCTGCACCACCAGCGACTCCGTGCCCTCGGGCCCGGAGAACTGCGGCAATACGGTTTCGTCGTCCACCTCGCCCGTGTTCGCCGTGAACGCCTCGCCCCAGGTGTTGATCATCTGGTTCTCGTTCCATAGCGCCAGGGGCTGCTGTTCCTCGATCCGAACACGCAGCACATTGGGCCAGATGCGGCGCACCGTGGCATGGCGTACCCAGGGCACCGATTCGAAAATCTCGCGCGCGTCGTCCAGGTCCACCGTAAAGAAGTTGCCCTTGAAGCGGCCCGCGATGGCCGAGCGCACCGCCTGCGGCGACACGTAGTGCAATTCGGTGTCCGGCATCGACTCCAGTTCGATGGCCGTCAGCGTGAAAAACGGGCGCTGCGCTACCCACACCACGCCCGCAATGAGCATGGCGCAAACCGCCAGCACGGCTAGCGTGTTGGCGATCAGGTTGGTAGTGCGAGCGTCGTTCCACACGGATTATCCAGGTCAAGCGTTACGCGAGGCGCTGTGCACTTTGCACGAGGCTTCGGACAAAATCGCCACGCACAGATCGGCATAGCTGATCCCCACGGCCTTCGCGGCCATCGGCACCAACGAATGGCTGGTCATGCCAGGCGAGGTATTCATTTCAAGCAGCCACGGCCGGTTGTTGCGGTCGAGGATGAAGTCGGCGCGGCCCCAGCCTTCGCAGCCCAGCGCCACATAGGCCTTGACGGCAATATCAGCCACTTCTTCGGCAACGCCGTCCGGTAGCGTTGCGGGGCAGAAATACTGGGTGTCGTCCGAGAAATACTTGTGTTCGTAGTCGTAGTTGCCGCCGGGCGCGGCGATCTCGATCACCGGCAGCGCACGCGCCCCCTTGCCCGAGCCCAGCACCGCCACGGTCAGTTCGCGGCCGGTGATGAACTGCTCGGCCAGCACCACGCTGTCAAAGCGCGCGGCCGCGGCATAGGCTTCCTTCATGTCGGAATAACCCACAACCTTGGTGATGCCGACGGTCGAGCCTTCATGCGGCGGCTTGATGATCAGCGGCAGGCTCAGGCGGTCGGGCACCAGGCGCAGTTCCGTGTCGGCGTCCAGCACCTCGAATTCAGGCGTGGGCAGACCGTTTTGCAGCCACACGCGCTTGGTCATGGTTTTGTCCATGGCCAGGGCGGACGCCATCGGGCCGCTGCCGGTGTAAGGAATGCCCAACAGTTCCAGCGCGCCCTGGATCGTGCCGTCTTCACCGTAGCGGCCATGCAGCGCGATGAAGACGCGGTCGAAACCTTCGGCAGCCAGTTCGGCCAGGCTGCGTTCACCCGTGTCGAACAGGTGCGCGTCCACGCCTGCGCTGGCCAGCGCCTGCTGCACGCCCTTGCCGGACATCAGCGACACCTCGCGCTCGGCGGAACGACCGCCGTACAACACACCCACTTTGCCAAATTGCGCGCTCATGCCAGCTCTCCTACTTGGGCGGGGACCTTGCTGATCGAACCCGCTCCCATCACGATGACGACATCGCCGTTGCGCACGAAGTCGACCACGGCCTGCGGCAGTTCAGCCACGTCCTCGACGAACACCGGCTCAACCTTGCCCGCCACCCGCAGCGCGCGCGACAGCGCACGGCCATCGGCGGCCACCAGCGGCGGCTCGCCCGCGGCGTAGACCTCGGTCAGCAACACGGCGTCGGCGGTGCCCAGGACTCGCACAAAATCTTCAAAACAATCGCGCGTCCGCGTGTAACGGTGCGGCTGGAAAGCCAACACAATTCGGCGGTCAGGCCAGGCGCCGCGCGCGGCGGCCAGCGTGGCGGCCATTTCAACCGGGTGATGGCCGTAATCGTCGACCACCGTGAAGGTGCCGCCGCCATGACTGGCCGGTACCGGAAATTCGCCCGTCTGCGTGAAACGGCGGCCCACGCCCTTGAAAGCGGCCAGCGAATCACGGATGGCGTCGTCCGATACACCCAGCTCGGTGGCAACGGCAATCGCGGCCAGCGCGTTGCGCACGTTGTGCAGGCCGGGCAGGTTCAATTCCACTTGCAGGGGCGGCAGCAGCGTGTCGAGGTGCGTGCGCTGCACGTTGAAGCGCATGCGCGTGCCCGACGGCTGCACTTCATAGGCGCGCACCTGCGCGTCTTCGTTCAGGCCGTAGGTGGTGATCGGACGCGACACGAACGGCATGATCTCGCGCACGTTCGCGTCATCCGAGCACAGCACCGCGCTGCCATAGAACGGCAGGCGCTGCGTGAATTCGATGAAAGCGCTTTTCAGGCGGGCCACGTCGTGCCCGTAGGTATCCATGTGATCGGCATCGATGTTGGTCACGATGGCCATCACCGGCAACAGGTTCAGGAACGACGCATCGGACTCGTCGGCCTCGACCACGATGTAGTCGCCCTGACCCAGGCGTGCATTGGCGCCGGCCGAGTTCAAGCGTCCGCCGATCACGAAAGTGGGGTCCAGATCGCCAGCGGCAAGCACGCTGGCCACCAGGCTGGTGGTCGTGGTCTTGCCGTGCGTGCCGGCTACCGCGATGCCACGCTTCAAGCGCATCAGCTCCGCCAGCATGACGGCGCGCGGCACCACGGGGATACGCGCGGCCCGCGCGGCGATCACTTCGGGGTTGTCGCCCGCCACCGCGGTGGACGTGACGATGGCGGCCGCGCCCGTGACGTTGCTGGCCACGTGGCCGATTGCGATCTTTGCACCCAGACCGGCCAGACGGCGCGTCACCGCCGACTCGTTCAGGTCGGACCCGCTGATCGTGTAGCCCAGGTTGAGCAGCACTTCGGCAATGCCGCTCATGCCAGAGCCGCCGATGCCTACGAAATGGATATGTTGAATTCTGTGTTTCATGATGAACGCCCCGCTGCTTGTTCGCAGACATCGGCGATATGGACCGCGGCTTCCGGCTGCGCGTGCGCGCGGGCCCGGACGGCGACGGCCTCGAGTTCTTGTCGGGTACGCTGGGCCAGCCAGTCCGCCAGCCACTCGGGCGTCACGGCGGACTGCGGCTGCAGCCAAGCGGCCTCTGCGTCGCTCAAAAAGCGCGCGTTGGCGGTCTGATGGTCATCAATGGCATGCGGCAGGGGCACGAACAGCGCGGCGACGCCCGCTGCGGCCACTTCGGACACCGTCATGGCGCCCGCGCGGCAGATCAGCAGGTCGGCATCGCCCAAGGCGCCCGCCATGTCATCGATGAACGCGCGGCAATCGGCCTGCACGCCCGTCTGGGCGTAGGCCTGTTGCAGCGCGGGTAGATGCTGTTCGCCAGCCTGATGGACGACCATCGGGCGGCGATCTTGCGGCAGGCGGCCCAGCGCCTGCGGAACCACCGTATTCAGCGCCTGCGCGCCCAGGCTGCCACCGACGACAAGCAGGCGTAGCGGGCCGGAACGGCTGGCATAACGAACCGCCGGATCGGGCAGCGCGCACAGGTCGGCACGCACCGGATTACCCAGGGCTTCGCCCTTGGGCAGCACGCCCGGAAAGCCGCTGAGCACACGACGCGACATCTTGGCCAGGCACTTGTTCGCGGTGCCGGCCACGGCATTCTGCTCGTGCACTACCAGCGGCGTGCCGCGCAGGGCTGCGATCACGCCCCCGGGAAAGGCCACGTAGCCGCCCATACCCAGCACCACGTCAGGCCGCACATCCGCCAACCGCGACCAAGCTTGTGCGAACGCGCGCAGCAGCAGAAACGGCAGCTTCAGCAGCGCGGACATTCCCTTGCCGCGCACGCCTTGGAAGCGCAGCGGCACCAGTTCTATACCGCGCGGCGGCACAAGCTTGCCTTCCATCTTGTCCGGGTTGCCGAGCCACAGCACGCGCCAGCCGCGCTCGCGCAGCACGTCAGCCACGGCCAGGCCCGGCATGATGTGTCCGCCGGTACCCCCGGCCATGATCAGAATGGTGCGGGCCGCGGTCATACTCGCCCCCCACGCATCATTACGCGGTTTTCCACATCTACCCGGATCAGCATGGCCAGCGCGCACAGGTTCATCACCACGCCCGATCCGCCATAGCTCATCAGCGGCAGGGTCAGGCCCTTCGTCGGCAACAGGCCCAGGCACACGCCCATGTTGATGAACGACTGCACGCCAAACCACATGGCCACGCCATGCGCCACCAGGCCCGCAAACGTGCGTTCCATGGCGATGGCCTGCCGGCCGATATCAAAGCCGCGATAGATGATGATGGCAAACAGCGTGATCACCAGCATGACGCCGGCAAAACCCAGTTCTTCACCCACCACCGCCATCAGGAAGTCGGTGTGCGCTTCGGGCAGGTAATGCAGTTTCTCGACGCTGGCGCCCAGGCCCACGCCCAGCCATTCGCCACGACCCAGCGCAATCAGTGAATGCGACAACTGATAGGCGCTGCCGTAGGCGTTGTCTTCGTTCCAGGGGTCCAGGTACGCGAACAAACGCGCACGACGCCAGGGCGACAGCCAGATCAGCGTGAGGAAGGTGCCGACCAGCACGCCCAGCAGGCTGCTGAAGTACTTGCCGTTGATGCCACCCAGGAACAGGATGCCGATGGCGATGGCGACAATCACCATGAAGGCGCCCAGGTCGGGTTCCAACAGCAGCAGCATGCCCACACCGGCCAGCGCGAATGCCATGGGCAGAAAGCCGCGGGCAAACGCCTGCATGTGTTCCTGCTTGCGCACGGTGTAATCGGCGGCGTACAGCAAGGCCGCCAGCTTCATCAATTCGGAAGGTTGGAAGTTCAGCGGGCCCAGCGGAATCCAGCGATGGGCGCCATTGACTTCGCGGCCGATGCCAGGAATCAAGACCGCCACCAGCAAGACAATGGCCAACATGAACAGCGGCACCGCCATGCGCTGCCAGACGCGGATGGGAATGGCCAGCACCACCGCGCCCGCCAGCAGGCCGGCGCTGACGAACAGGCCATGGCGGATCACGAAGTAATAGCGCCCATAGGAGGCGTAGCGCGGGCCATCGGCCAGCGCAATCGACGCCGAATACACCATCAGCAAGCCCAGCAGCAACAGCGTCGACGCCGCGATGACCAGCGGCAGATCGAAGTTGCGCATCTTGGTACGGCCGGGCCGTACGGCATTGACGCTGGCGGTGAGGTCGGCGATCAGGCTCATGCCACCTCTCCCCGGTCGCGGGCCAGGTCTTCGACCTCTTCCACGAACACTTGGCCACGATGCGGATAGTTGCGGAACATGTCCAGGCTGGCGCAGGCCGGCGACAGCAGCACGGCGTCGCCCGGTTGCGCCAGTTCGGCCGCGCCGCGCACGGCGGCATGCAGCGAATCAACGGCGATGCAGTTGACACCGGTAGGCGCCAGCACGCGCGCAATCTCGGGCGCGTCCACGCCAATCAGCATGACGGCGCGCGCATGGCGCGACACCACGGGAATCAACGGCGAGAAATCCTGGCCCTTGCCCTGTCCGCCCGCGATCAGCACCACGGGCTGGCCCAGACCTTCCAGGGCGGCAACGGTGGCCCCCACATTGGTGCCCTTGCTGTCATTGATGTAGTCGACACCGCCAATCTGGCGCACAAACGCCGCGCGGTGCGGCTCGCCGGCGTATTCGCGCAGCGTGCGCAACATGGCGCCCCAACCCAGGTCCAGGCAACGGGCCAACTGCAAGGCGGCCAAGGCGTTCAGGGCGTTATGGATGCCACGGATGCGCAGCGCGTCCACCGGCATCAGGCGGCTCATGCGACCGTTGGCGCGCACCGGCTCGGGTGCATCTTTCTTGCGGCGCGTGGGCGGTGCGGGCTCATCGAAATCGATGGGTTCGCAGGCCACCAGCCAAGCAACGCCCTGGCCCAATTCCAGCCCCATGTCACCAACCAGCTCGGGCATATCGCGGCCGAAGCTGCGCACATTCAAGGCGTTCACGCTCTTGACCATGGCAACAGTAAGCGGGTCGTCGCGGTTGACGATGGCAATGCGCGCCATCGTCAAGATGCGCGCCTTGGCCGCCGCGTAGGCGTCCATGCCGCCATGCCAGTCCAGATGGTCTTGGGTCACGTTCAGCACGATGGCCGCGTCAGCCATCAACGAGCGTGTCGTTTCCAGTTGGAAGCTGGACAACTCCAGCACCCACACTTGCGGCAGCGCATCGTTGTCCAACGCGTCCATCAGCGCCGTCAACGCGGCCGGGCTGATGTTGCCGGCCGCCACGACCGACAGGCCGCTGGCGTCGATGAGGTCACGCGTCAACGCGGTAACGGTCGTCTTGCCGTTGGTGCCCGTCACCGTCAGCAGACGCGGACGGTATTCGCGCGTTTCGGCCAGATCAGCCAACGCGCGGGCAAACAATTCGATCTCGCCCACCACTTCAATGCCGCGGGCCTCGGCCTCGCGCAGCAAGTCGGCGGCCGGCGCTTGCGTGGGCGCCAGGCCCGGGCTAAGCACCACTTGCGTCACGCCATCCAGCAGGGCCGCGTCGAACGACGCATCGCAGCCCAGACGGTATTCCACGTCGCTTTGCGCCAGCGCGTCGCGCAGCGCGGCCAGCCCGCCCGGTTCGGCGCGTGTGTCGGCCACGCGCAAGCGGGCGCCCAGGCGGGCGCACCAGCGTGCGGCGGCGACACCCGTCTCGCCCAATCCGAGGATCAGGACGAGCGGCGCGTCAGCGCGGGAGGTTTCCATCGTATTCATCGCAACTTCAGGGTTGAGAGGCCAATCAGCACCAGCATCATGCTGATGATCCAGAAACGCACGACCACCTGGGTTTCCTTCCAGCCGCCCACTTCAAAGTGATGATGCAGCGGGGCCATGCGGAATATGCGTCTACCTGTTCCATAACGTCGCTTCGTGTACTTGAACCAGGTCACCTGGATCATCACTGACAGCGTCTCCACCACGAACACGCCACCCATGATGAACAGCACGATTTCCTGGCGCACGATGACGGCGATGGTGCCCAGCGCGCCACCCAGCGCAAGCGCGCCCACGTCGCCCATGAACACCTGAGCCGGATACGCGTTGAACCATAAAAACGCGAGTCCCGCGCCCCCTATCGCTGCGCACAGCACCATGAGTTCGGACGCGCCGGGAATATACGGAAACAACAAGTACTTCGAATAGTCCACGCGGCCGACCACGTAGGCGAAGATGCCCAAGGCGCTGCCCACCATCACGGTGGGCATGATGGCCAGGCCGTCCAGGCCGTCGGTCAGGTTCACGGCATTGCTGGTGCCGACAATCACGGCCCACGTCAGCGCCACGAATCCCAGCACGCCCAGCGGATAGCTCACTGACTTGAAGAACGGCACGATCAGGTCGGCGCGCGTCGGCAGCGGCATCGAGAAGCCACTCCCCACCCAGGCCTTGAACAAGGGCCAAAGATCGGTGTTGGCGGGTGCCGAGACGGCAAACGCCAGGTACACCGCGGCGATCATGCCGATGGTGGCTTGCCAGAAGAATTTCTGCCGTGCGGGCATGCCTTCGGGATCGCGATAGACCACCTTGCGGTAATCGTCCATCCAGCCGATCCAGCCGAAGCCGAACGTCACCAGCAGCACCACCCACACGAAGCGGTTGGTCCAGTCGGCCCACAGCAAGGTGCTGATGGCGATGGAAATAAGGATCAGCACGCCGCCCATCGTGGGGGTGCCGGTCTTGACCAGATGCGTTTCCGGGCCATAGGCGCGCACGGCCTGGCCGATCTTCATTTCGGTCAACTTGCGAATCACACGCGGGCCGGCTACCAGGCCGATCAGCAACGCGGTCGCGCATGCCAAGACGGCACGCAAGGTGATGTATTCGAACACGCCCAAAGCGCGCACATCATCGGAAAGCAGCCGGGCCAATTCAAGCAGCATGCTGCTCTCCCTGCGTCTTGGCCGCCTGTTCGTCGTTCGTGGAAAAAGCCGTCACTACCCGCTCCATGCGCATAAAGCGCGATCCCTTTATCAATACGCAGGACGGGCGCAAGCCGCGCAAGGCGGCAACCACTTCGTCTACCGATGCGCAGGCGTGCGCGCCAGAACCGTAAGCGGCCGCGGCCGTCCGGCTGGCTTCGCCTAGCGTAATGAGCGCATCAAGCCCTTGCTCGCGCGCATAGTTGCCCACCTCGGCATGCAAGGCGGGGCCGTTGTCCCCGATCTCGCCCATGTCGCCCAACACCAGGACGCGCTTGCCGGCGATCCGCGCCAGCACGTCGATGGCAACGCGAACCGAATCGGGGTTGGCATTGTAGGTGTCGTCGATGAGCAGCGTTCCGTCGCTCATTTGCTTGTGCTGCATGCGTCCCGCAACGGGGGCGAAGCCAGCCAGGGCGCGCACGGCGCTGTCCAGCGGCACGCCCGCGGCGATGGCGCTGGCGATGGCGGCCAGCGCATTACGCAGGTTATGCAGGCCCGGCACCGGCAGCACCAGGTCGGCCACCCCCACCGGCGTTACCACGCGGCAGCGCGTCGAGCCAACATCCGCCAGAATCTGCTCGGCATACACGTCCAGTCCGGGCTGCAAGCCAAAGCGCAGCACACGGCGTGGCTCGGCCAGCGCATCCCAGATTTCCGAATACGGCTCGTCGCCCGGGTACACGGCAACGCCGTCGTCAGGCAGCGCCGCGATGGCCGAGCCATTCTCGTGCGCCACCGCTTCAACGGTGTGCATGAATTCCTGATGCTCGCGTTGCGCGTTGGTCACCAGTGCGACCGTAGGTGCCGCCATGGCGGCCAACTGGGCGATTTCGCCCGGATGGTTCATGCCCAATTCGAACACCGCGGCACGATGCTCGGGGCGCAGACGCAGCAGCGTCAGCGGCACGCCGATGTCATTGTTCAAATTGCCGGCGGTGGCCAAACGGCCCGACTCGCCCTGCCATTCGGCCAACATGGCCGAGATCATTTCCTTGGTGGTCGTCTTGCCGTTGCTGCCAGTCACCGCCACCACGGGCAACGTGAACTGCGCGCGCCATGCCGCGCCGATACGCATCAACGCAAGTCGGGTATCGCCCAACACCAGTTGCGGCAACTTGGAATCAGGCACTACGTGCGCCACGACCGCCGCGCAGGCGCCACGGCCTTCGGCCTGGTCCAGATAATTGTGCGCGTCGAAGTTTTCTCCGACCAACGCCACGAACAATTCGCCAGAACCAATGCGCCGCGTGTCCGTCGACACGCCCTTGACGTGTGGCAGCAGCAGCGCCAGGCGCGCCCATTCGCGGTCATCAAAGGGCAGCTTTTCGCCCGCGATGTCTTGGTAGGTTTCGTGCCCCTTGCCCGCCAGAAGCACCACGTCTTCGGGCGACGCCGACCAGATGGTCTGCATGATGGCGCGCGCGCGGTCGACCTGGACGTCGGCATGCGCCGCTTCAGGAATGCCGGCAAGGATCTGTTCGACAATCGCTTCGGGTGATTCAGTACGCGGGTTGTCGCTGGACACGACGACGTGGTCAGCCAGTTCGGCGGCGATTCGGCCCATTTCGGGACGCTTGCCCGGGTCGCGTTCACCGCCGCAGCCGAACAGGCAGATCAAGCGGCCCGATCGCGCAACCGCCACCGCGCGCAACGCGGTCAGCGCGCGCGACAGCGCATCCGGCGTGTGTGCGTAATCAACCACGACCAACGTGCCCCGGCCTGCGGAGGCCTGTGTTGATACGGGTACGGTTTCAACGGTTTGCAGGCGGCCGTCAACGGGATCCGTTGCGGCCAGTTCGCGCGCGATCTGTGCAAAGGGCAGGCCCAGCTTGTACAGGACGCCGGCCACCAGCAACAGGTTCGACACGTTGTGCGCGCCCAGAAGGCGCGTCACGATCTGGGCCTCTCCGTGCGGGGACACCAGCGTAAAGATCTGCCCCTGCGATGTCGCCTGAAGATCGCGCGCGCGCATCGCGGCGGGAATATCGGCGGCATCGCTGAGGCTGTAGCCCATTGCATCCATGCCCGAAGGCAAGGATGCAATCAGGCGGCGGCCGGCCTCGTCGTCAGCATTGATGACGGCGGCGGTCAGGCCCGGCCAGTTGAACAGGCGCGCCTTGGCGGCCTCGTAACGTTCCATCGTGCCGTGATAGTCAAGGTGATCGCGGGTCAGGTTCGTGAAGGCGGCCAACGCCACACGCACGCCGTCCAAGCGGCCTTGCTCGATGCCGATTGAAGACGCCTCCATGGCAACGGCCCGAGCGCCGGCGTCGCGCATGGCGGCCAGCGTGCGATGCACGGTCAGCACGTCGGGCGTCGTCAGGTCGCCCCCCAGCGTGCTGCCGTCTGGCAACACGGCGCCCAAGGTGCCGATGGTGCCGCAAGGCTTGTCATTGCGGCTTAGCGCATGCGCAATCCATTGCACCGACGAGGTCTTGCCGTTGGTTCCGGTGACCGCCACCACCGCCAGCGCGGCGGACGGACGGCCGTACCAGGTGTCAGCCAATTCGCCCAGCAGCGTGCGCAAACCATTCACGGGCAGCATGGGCGTATCGGCGCCGGCTTCTGGCACGGCGCCACTGACCGGTGCTTCGAACAACACGGCGCTGGCGCCCAGCGCCAATGCCTTATCTATATAGAGACGTCCGTCGCTGGACAGGCCCGGGCAGGCAACAAACACGTCGCCCGGCTCGATATCGCGCGAGTCCAGCTTGAGATGCGCGGTCAACGACACATGCGCATGCAACCACGCCACGGTTTCAGCAACCGTGGCGACAGGGGGAAAGAGGAAGCCTGTGGCGCTCATCTGCCTGGCTCCTTGATACCAGCAACAATTGTGGATTCGAAAGGCGCGTCCGGCCGCACCCCCATCAACCTCAGGCTTCCCCCGACAATGTGGGAGAACACGGGCGCGGCAATGGCGCCGCCGTAGTAGCCGCCTACCGTCGGCTCATCAATGGACACGGCCACGACGATCTTCGGATCCGACACTGGCGCAAAGCCCACGTAAGAGCTGCGGTAGCGTTGCGTGCTGTACTTGCCATCCACGATCTTGCGAGCGGTGCCGCTCTTGCCGGCAACGCGGTAGCCCTGCACCTGAGCGGCCTTTGTGCCTTCGGGGCCAGCGGCGGCTTCAAGCATGCCGCGCACCAGGGCGGTGGTTTTCGGCGTGTAGATCTTGACGCTGGTGGGATCGCTATCGCGCTTGACCAGGGTCAGCGACACCATGTCGCCGTTGCGGGCGAAAACGGTATAGGCGCGCGCCACCTGCAGCAGCGATACC
The DNA here is from genome assembly GCF_038594925.1 of Achromobacter sp. JD-1. Taxonomy (NCBI): domain Bacteria; kingdom Pseudomonadati; phylum Pseudomonadota; class Betaproteobacteria; order Burkholderiales; family Alcaligenaceae; genus Achromobacter; species Achromobacter sp. JD-1. Next base: position 46,446 of record NZ_JBCGCS010000032.1, read on the forward strand.
GACAGGCCATAACCGTAGGCCATCGTCGCCTTTTCGATCAGGCGCCAGCGATCCCACGGACGCAAACGGCCCGGCGCTGCGCCGGGGAATCCCACCTGAGGCGCTTGCCCCAAGCCTAATTCGGTGAAGCGGTCCCACATTTCCCGGGATTCCAGCTTCTCGGAAATCATCGTCATGCCAATATTGCTGGACTTGCGCAGCACGCCCGCCACATCCAGCGTGCCGTTGCGGCTGACGTCGCTGATCGTGCTGCCTTGGTAGCTGAAGCGGCCATTGCCGGTTTCGAACAAGGTAGACGTCGTGATGCGGCCGAGGTCCAAAGCCAGCGCCGCCGTAAACGGCTTCATGATCGAGCCGGGTTCGAAGGTATCGGTAATGGCCTGGTTGCGCAGCTTGGACCCGTGGAAGGTTTCGCGGTTGTTCGGATCAAAGGTCGGCACGCTTGCCAACGCCAGGATTTCGCCCGTATGCACGTCCACGATGACGGCAGTGGCGCCCTTGGCCTGGTGTTTGTCCATGGCGTCCTTCAATTCCTTGAACACCAGGTACTGCAGGCGTGTATCGATAGACAGGCGCAGGTCGCGGCCATCCACCGGCAAGGTCACCGCCTGCACGTCTTCAATCACGCGGCCCAGACGGTCCTTGATGACGCGGCGACTGCCCGGCCGGCCCTGCAATTGTTCGTTGAAGGTCAGTTCGACACCTTCCTGGCCCTGGTCTTCGACGTTGTTGAAGCCGACCACATGAGCCATCACATCGCCATCCGGGTAGTAACGGCGGGTTTCGGGCTGCTGGTGCACGCCTGGCATGTTCAACTGCTTGACCTTGTCAGCCACATCCATCGAGACCTGGCGCTTCAGGTAGACGAAATTCTTGTCTTCGTCCACCAAGCGACGACGCAGATCGGCCACGGGAGTGTCCAGCAGCTTCGCCAGGGCATCCATTTGCGCTGGCGTGCCCTGCTTGGCATCTTCGGGAATGGCCCAGATGGCTCGCGCGGGCACGCTGGACGCCAGCACGGCGCCGTTGCGGTCCAGGATCTTGCCGCGCGTGGCGGCAAGGGTCAATGTACGTTCATAACGGCGTTCGCCCTGCTGCTGCAGAAACTCCGTCGACAAGCCCTGCAGGAACAGGGCGCGCCCCGCCAGCACGGCGAATCCGCCGAACAGCAGAATCAGTACCAGACGCGCGCGCCATGTGGGCAACTGCCCGCGCAACACAGGATTATCGAAGAAGGGAACGCGTTTCATTGCGCGCCTCCGGTCGACGCCGCAGGGGCTTGATTCACATACAGCGTGCGATCCGGAACGATGGAAATCATCTTCAGACCGTCGCGGGCAATAGCATCCACCCGCGCATTGCGAGCGAGTTCCGCGCGTTCCAATTGAAGACGGCGCCAGTTGGTTTCGAGGTCGCGTGCCTGCGCCTGATCGCGTCCCAGCTCAACGAAAAGCAGGCGCGACTGGTATCGGCTGGTGACCAGGGAAATGGCCGACAGCATCAATAACGCCGCAACGATCAGGTTGACACGCCCCATTAGCGCCGCCCCCCTTTGCCGCCGCGGCGAGGCGGCGGAGCCAGATCGCTGCCGGGCAGCGAACCGATTTTCACAAAAGCAAAACCGCCCTCGGGGGGCAGCGGCGTTTCTGTACGCTCGGCAACGCGCAGGACTGCGGATCGGGCCCGCGCATTGGCCGAGACTTCTTCGTCTTCGGCCAGCACGCGTCCCAGCGACCGCAGGACGGGTTGGGGCATTTCGCTTTCGCGCAGGGGCAGGCGTGCATGCGCGGCGGCAGGCCGAGCCGCCGCCACGATGCACTGCTTGACCATGCGGTCTTCAAGCGAATGAAAGCTGATCACCGCCAACCTCCCTCCCGGGGCAAGCAGGTCTAGAGCTGCCGCGAGGGTGCGCGCGAGCTCTTCGAGTTCCCGATTGATGTAAATCCGTAAAGCTTGAAAGGTGCGTGTGGCCGGATGCTGCCCCTTTTCGCGCGTGCGGACGGCGCTGGCGACGCACTCGGCAAGCTCGAGCGTGGTGCACAGCGGCCGTGTTGCGCGGCGAGCAGCAATCGCCTTTGCAACCTGAAAAGCAAACCGTTCTTCGCCATAATCCGCTATGACCTCCCGCATCTCATCCACGCTGGCTTGCGCCAGCCATTCCGCCACCGTGGGACCACGAGTGGTGTCCATCCGCATATCGAGCGGGCCGTCTCTCATGAACGAAAAGCCCCGCTCGGCGTCATCGATCTGAGGCGACGAAACACCCAGATCCAGCATCAGGCCATCGACCTTGTCGATGCCAAGCTGCTGCAATTCTTCCGCCATGGAGGCAAAGCCGCCATGCACTACCGTGACCCGAGGGTCCGCCGCCGCCAGGGCGTTGGCTACCGCGATCGCCTCGGGGTCCTTGTCGAACACCACCAGCCGCGCGGACTTGCCCAGGCGTCCAAGCAGTTCGCGACTGTGCCCGCCGCGGCCAAAAGTGCCGTCGACAAACACGCCGCGTTCCGCCCGCGTAGCCGTATCCGGCTCGGTCTGGGAGTGCGACCGTGCCGCGCCTTTGCCACCAAAATCGGGCAGCAATAGTGCGTCCACCGTCGGCTCCAGCAGAACGGGCCGATGTTCGAATTCCATAAAATTTTTCAGAACGAAAACTGGTTCAACACATCCGGCATACCCTTGGCCAAATCTTCTGCCTCGCGGCTGGCCAGAGTAGCGGCGTCCCACAACTCGAAGTGCGCGCCCAGACCGAGCAGCATCACATCGCGCGTCATACCGGAAGCGTTGCGCAGTTCAGGCGCGATCAGGACCCGGCCGGAGCCATCCAGTTCCACGTCCTGAGCGTTGCCCAGCAACAGCCGCTGCAACGCACGAGCCGTCATGGGAAAGGCGGCAATCTGCTCGCGCTTCTTTTCCCATTCAGGCCGCGGGTACACCAGCAAGCAGCCGTCAGGGTGGCGGGTCAGGGTCAGCCGGCCATCGGCCTGCGACATCAGCGCGTCACGATGCCGGGTCGGAATCGAGATCCGCCCCTTCGCATCCAGCGTGAGTGCGCTGCTTCCCTGAAACACCACTTTTACCCCACTTAATTGCACAATTTCCTACTATTTCCCACTCTACGGTATGGCAATGGGGCGGTCAAGCGCGTGGTTGCAATTTTTTCAATCACAACAAGGACTTAGACCAATATGTAAAACCGCAAAAAGAAAAACCTCCTGATATATCAGGAGGTTGCGACACACTCTAAAAGTCCTTAGTAAGAAGTAGCGGCTAACGATGCCTTTGCATTGTTTTACGCCGCGCCCCTCCGCCCCGGCTGGCAAGGCTTCCCACCCATCGCGCGCCTTCTCCGCTCTAAAAAATGAGCGGACCGGGCGGGCGGAGCGACCCGGGATCAACGCCGCGGAGCCATGCCGAGGGAAAATTCGATGCAAGACGGATCTATAGGCCGGATTCTGTACACCAGGTTTCCCTGGCGGACGATCATTCCTCTGCGCGGATCATTGCTGAGCCGCTCTAGCCACCTACCCGCATGCTTGGACGGAGCCGCCCTTCGCGGCCCGAGGGCCACACGCATGCCTATTTGATGTTGCTCCGGATAGAGGTTGCCGCGTTTCACCCTGCGACGCCGCGATTCGTTGCCGAACCGCGCGATACGGAGATGGCCGTATCGGTGCGCGCAATGCGCGCCCGCTTCCCAGTCTCGTCTCTGTGGCCCTATTCCTCAACCGCGCCCGAAAACGCGGCCGGACGGCCGTTAGCCGTTACCCTGCCCTATGGAGTCCGGACCTTCCTCGATGAATTCGCATCCACCGCGATCGCCCGACCCGCCTTGCGGTTCGTATTCTATTACAGGTCGCGGCACTGTCCCCATGATGCCGTCCCCACGCCCCGCCCAACGAGCCGGCAATGTTCCTGCGACAATACGCCCTGACTCACTTGTCTGCCGCAGAAAAGACCGACTACATGGCCCTTGCTACCCTCATCACTCTTACCGACATCCAACTGGCTTATGGGCACCACCCGCTGCTGGATCACGCCGACTTCGCCATCCAGGCCGGCGAGCGCATTGGACTGATCGGCCGCAACGGCGCCGGCAAGTCGTCGCTGCTGAGGCTGCTTGACGGCCGCACCGTGCCCGATGACGGCGACATCGCCCGCAGTTCGGGGTTGCGCGTTGCCACGGTCGAACAGGAACCAGAGCTGGATGAAAACGCCACGGTGTTCGATGTTGTCTGCAACGTGGAAGGCGACCACGAAGATTGGCAACGCCCGTCGCGCGTACGTGCCATCCTGGAAAAGCTGGGCCTGCCGGCGGACGTGCAAATCGCCGGGTTGTCCGGCGGCACACGCAAGCGCGTGGCGCTGGCGCGCGCACTGGTCGAAGAGCCCGACCTGCTGCTACTGGACGAACCCACCAACCATCTCGACTTCGAAGGCATTGCCTGGCTGGAAGAGATGTTGCGCAGTTGGCGTGGTGCGGCGGTCATCATCACCCACGACCGCCGATTCCTGGACGCCGTCACCACCCGCATCGTCGAGCTCGACCGCGGTCGCCTGCTGAGCTTTCCCGGCAACTTCTCTCAATGGCAGGAACGCAAGGCTCAGTGGCTGGAATCGGAACGTCTGGAACAAGCCCGCTTCGACAAGCTGCTGGCGCAAGAAGAGGTGTGGATCCGCAAGGGCGTCGAAGCGCGCCGCACCCGTAACGAAGGCCGCGTGCGCCGTTTGGAGAGCCTGCGGGTTCAGCGTGCCGAACGCCGCGAACGTATCGGCGACGTCTCGTTGGCGCTTGCCGAAGGTCAACGTTCGGGCAAACTTGTGGCCGAACTTGAACACGTGGGCAAGACGTTCGGCGACAAGATCGTGGTGGACGACTATACAACGACCATCCTGCGCGGCGACCGCATTGGCATCATCGGGCCCAACGGCGCCGGCAAGACCACCTTGCTAAAGCTCATTCTGGGAGAAATGCAGCCCGACACGGGAACGACCCGCCTGGGCACGAACGTGGCGGTCGCGTATTTCGATCAGATGCGCGCGCAGCTGGACGAAGAAGCCTCGCTGGTGGACATCATCAGCCCTGGCAGCGAATGGGTTGAAATCGGTGGCACCCGCAAGCACGTCATGACCTACCTGGGCGACTTCCTCTTCTCGCCCGCCCGTGCCGGCTCCCCTGTGCGCAGCCTGTCTGGCGGCGAACGCGCGCGTCTGCTGCTGGCCCGCCTGTTCGCTCGCCCCGCGAACGTGCTCGTTCTGGACGAACCCACCAACGACCTCGACATCGAAACGCTGGAGCTTCTGGAAGAACTGCTGCAGGAATACGCCGGCACCGTATTGCTTGTCAGCCACGACCGCGCGTTCCTGAACAACGTCGTCACGCAGACGATCGCGTATGAAGGGAACGGCCGCTGGCGCGATTATGTGGGTGGATATGACGAATGGGTCGCACAGCGCCCCGCGCCCGTCGCCCCATCTTCCGACGAGGACGAGGCGTCCAAGCCCGTGGACGAAGGCGCGGCGCGAGCAAAAGTCGCCCGCCCGAAGCCAGCCAAGGCCAGCAAGATAAACGCGTGGGACCTGCGTGAACTTGAAGGCCTTCCTGATGCCATCGCCGCACTTGAAGCCAAGCAGGTCGAGCTGGCGGGTAAGTTGGCGGACGGCAGCCTCTACCGCGAAGCCCCCTCAGAAGTTGAGCGCATCAATGGCGAACTCGCCAAACTGGAAAGCGAGCTAGAAGAAAAGTTTGCCCGCTGGGAACTGCTGGAAGCACGCCGCGACGGCACTCTCTAAGCGGCATCACTATATAGATAGGCACACCGGCAACGACGGTCGGGCCAAAGAAGCGGGGTGGCCGGCATGATGCCGGCCATCCCGCTTCGTTTACATTGGCGGCCCCGCCGTCAGCTCAAGTGCCTGGCTATTCAAACGTGCGCCCGCCAGGCCAGCGATTCGCCCGCCGCGAGCGGCACCAGCGTGGTATTGCCGAACGCCAGCTCTTCAGGCACCTGATACGTCTCACGCACAAGCGTCAGCGTACCGGTATTACGCGGCAGACCATAGAAGTCAGGGCCATGGAAACTCGCAAAGCCTTCCAGCTTGTCCAGCTTGCCCACGGCGTCAAAGGCGGTCGCGTACAGCTCCATCGCGTGCAATGCCGTGTAGCAACCCGCGCAGCCGCAGGCGTGCTCTTTAAGACCGCGCGCATGGGGTGCACTGTCGGTGCCGAGGAAAAACCGTGGACTACCGCTGGTAGCCGCCTCAACCAAGGCCAGTCGATGCGTCTCGCGCTTCAGGATCGGCAGACAGTACCAATGTGGGCGCACCCCACCCAGGAAAATCGCGTTGCGGTTATACAGCATGTGCTGCGGCGTGATCGTCGCAGCAGTCGGCCCTTCGGCGTCGCGCACGTATTCCGCGCCCTCTTTCGTCGTGATGTGTTCGAACACCACCTTCAAGGCAGGAAACGCGCGGCGCAAAGGCTTCATGACACGCTCTACGAAAATGGCCTCGCGGTCGAACACGTCAATCGCCGGATCGGTGACTTCGCCATGCACCAGCAGCGGCATCCCGCATTTCTCCAAGGCTTCCAGCGCCTTGGTGCACTTGCCCAGCAAGTCCGTGACGCCAGCATCCGAATTAGTCGTAGCGCCCGCCGGATAGAGCTTTACCGCATAGACCTGGCCGGACGCATGCGCAGTGCGGATCTCGTCTGCGGACGTGTTGTCGGTCAGGTAAAGCGTCATCAGTGGCGTAAAAGCGTCCGGATTTCCGCCTGCCTTGCGCAGCGCCTGGAGGATGCGGTCTCGATACGCCAATGCCTGTTCGGTTGTCGTAACTGGCGGCTTCAGATTCGGCATGATGATGGCGCGCGCGAACTGGCGCGCGGTGTCCGCCACCACCGCCTCCAGCGCCGCGCCATCGCGCAAATGCAGATGCCAATCGTCCGGACGAGTAATCGTGAGCTGAGTCGTGCTTTGAGTAGACATGTAAAGGGCTTCTTAATCTGCCAACGGCATGCCCCGCTCGGCCAGCGCGCAAAACATCGCGCTGCCCAGGGGAATGACCGCATCGTTGAAATCAAAATGAGAGTTGTGCAGCACGCAGCCCGACTCGGCGCCGCCTTGGCCCAGGCGGAAATACGCGCCCGGCTTGCTCTGCAACATGAACGAGAAATCTTCGGAGCCCATCGAAGGCACCAAGTCGCGCACCACGTTCTCCTTGCCGATCATCTCGGTCGCGATATCCGCGACAAGGTTGGCGTGCTGCGGTGTATTGAGGGTTGCGGGATAAATGCGTTCGTAGATCAGCTCGGCAGCACCTCCAAACGCGCCGGCGATGGCAGTGACCAGCTCACGCATGCGCGTTTCGACCATCTCTTGAACCGACTTGCGAAAGGTGCGTACGGTCCCCACCAACTTGGCCTCACGTGGAATCACGCTCATTGCGCCTGGGTGTCCGGCCTGCATTGAACCTATCGATACCACCGCCGAATCCAACGGATTCACATTGCGCGACACGATCGTTTGCAACGCGGTGATGATCTGCCCGGCGATGGTCACCGGGTCGATCGTCTGATAGGGATGCGCACCATGACCACCGCGACCAGTGATCTGAATTTCAAAGCGATCGGCCGCCGCCATCATCGGCCCCGGATTGATACCGATGGTACCGGGTCGCAGTCCGGGCCAATTGTGCAGGGCATAGATCGCATCACACGGAAAAGTGTCGAAAAGACCATCCTCCAGCATGGCTCGGGCACCGCCACGCCCCTCTTCGGCCGGCTGAAAAATCAGGACGGCAGTGCCATCAAAATTACGCGTCTGCGCCAGGTACTTGGCAGCCCCGATCAGCACGGCGGTATGACCATCGTGGCCGCAGCCGTGCATCAGGCCAGGCTTGGTCGACTTATGGCCAAAGTCATTGTCTTCCGTCATGGGCAGGGCATCCATGTCGGCCCGCAGGCCAATCATGCGTCCGCTGTCGCAGCGCCGGCCACGGATCACGCCCACAACACCGGTTTTGCCGATGCCGCGATGCACTTCGATGCCCAACGCCTCAAGCGCGCCGGCGACAATGCCAGACGTGCGGACCTCTTCAAAACCCAGTTCTGGGTGAGCATGCAAATCGCGCCGCAGCGCAGTCAGCTCGTCATGAAAAAGCCGAATTGATTCCAAGGCAGATCGTGCGTACATAGGACGTTACAGAATGGCGTGATAGAGGGGACGGTCACCGCATTTTAGTTGCTACAGAGGATAAATGCCTTTGTCTTTACCAGAGAGACACGTTATGCTCCGGCCGCAGGACAATTTTTCCAACAGCCAGAGAAGGAGCGCCGCATTATGGCCACAACCTCCAAACCCGCGACCGCGCGCAAGCCGAACGCTGCATTCATGAAGCCCCTGACCCCCAGCGCCGAATTGGCCGCTGTCATCGGCTCGGAAGCCGTGCCGCGTACCGAGGTCACCAAGAAGATCTGGGAATACATCAAGAAGCACAACCTGCAAGATGCCAGCAACAAGCGCAACATCAACGCCGATGCCAAGCTGCGTCCGATCTTTGGCAAGGATCAGGTCACGATGTTCGAATTGACCAAGTTGGTCAACGCACATCTGAAGTAAGCAGGCAAAGGGCGTACCCCGTACGTCCCTGCCTCTTGGATTGTCGCGACGCCCTGGCTTTTCGCCGGGCTAGCTCGCTACCTTCACGCATACGCCATCCCCCGGCGCAACATGCGAGCCCGCACATCGCGGCTGCGTCAAAAATCTTTCTTGCTGTCGCCCTGATCTTCAAGATCTTCGACTGGCGCTGCGCCTACAGAGCTTGCAAGAGCATCGGCTGTTTACGGCAGCCCAGCTTCTGTTTGCGCGCATATCTGAAGGGGGAGCATACGCTCCCAAGCGCCCACTTCCGTACACGAACAGCCGTCACCTGATGCCTGCGCTGTGCATGCTTGACCAGCGGGATTACCGGGGGCAACACCCAGCAGCGCGTCGCACCAAAGCTGCGGGTGTAATTGACTCGCGTAGTCGACACATCTCTGCGTACGTGAAAAAGCCGGCAAGACTGCCGGCTTTTCAAATGCTCAACAGAGCCGCCGTTGCTGGCCCTGTGTACCTTGCAGGTCAGGCGTAGGTAGTCGGTGAACCACCGTCCAGCAGCGCTAACCAACCTTTGATCAAACGGTAGAGCACCCAGACGATGGTCGCGATCAGGCTAATCCAACCAATGAAGATATAGATGGCAATCGCGCTGATGGCCAACCACAGCATCGCCCACCAGAACGTGCGAAGCATCCAATCAAAGTGGGCAGCGTAAACCGTACCCGCAGCGTCCGAACGCTTCAAGTACATCAGCACCACCGCGGCCAACGTCGCAATGCCCAGGATTCCACTCGTCAAAAAGCCCAGGGCGAATAAACCGTAAGCCACATGGGTCAGTGTGCGCAGGTCTAACGTTGTACCGGGCAAGGGGGTCTGGGGATCACTCACGATAACGCTCCAACGAATTGACTCGGTCAATCTTACCGCACAAAACCGGCCCATCTACGGGCGTTGTTATTTCGGCACAATCAGCATTGGCGCGGCTTTCGGCCTGATTGACGAGGCGATGCGTATGAGTTCTCAACGCCCAATCCATGATCGCTTTGCCAAAGACAAAGCCCCGCCGGAAACCGGCGGGGCTTTGAGGAATAAGAGCTTAACGATGACCTACTTTCACAGACGTCCGTCCACTATCATCGGCGCGAAGGCGTTTCACTGTCCTGTTCGGGATGGGAAGGAGTGGTACCACCTTGCTATGGTCGTTAAGCGTAAACGCTTGAGCGTTGACCGAGACGTCAACCACTCGAATTTTTGCATACTGACAGGTAGTGACTGAGCGAGGCACACTTTCGTGATCATGGCTACCACCGATGACCACATATCTACGTGTTCTCACTTATATAAAACAAAACCCCACAGGATTACCTGTGGGGTTTTGCGCAATAAAAGCCTGACGATGACCTACTTTCACAGACGTCCGTCCACTATCATCGGCGCGAA